>JBKJMP010000194.1:0-8807 GCA_046596395.1 Gemmatimonadaceae bacterium | reverse complement strand
TGGCAACGGAACGCCAGCCTCCGGCCCCGCCGACATCCTCATCGAAGGCTCGCGCATCACGTCCGTCACGTTTCTTGGTCCCGTCGCGGTGCGGGCCGGCAGCGCGAAACGACCAGTGGCCGACGCCGAGATCGACGCGACGGGCAAGTATGTCCTGCCCGGGTTGATCAATGCGCACGCCCATCTCCAGGACGAGCGCGCGAAGGTGCCGCAGTCGTTCGACTACACGCTGAAGCTCTGGCTCGCGAGCGGAATCACGAGCGTGCGAGAGGTGGGCACGGATAGCACCGCGAAGCTCATCGCCATGCGCGATCGCGCCGCGCGTGGGGAGGTGGCGTCGCCACGGATCTTCGTTTACGCGCGCTTCGCGAACCAGCCCGTGCCGCAGAACCCCGATGCCGCACGCGCCCGCATCCGCGAGCTGAAGCAACTCGGCGCCGACGGCATCAAGCTTGGCGGCATGGATCGCGATGTGATGGCGGCGGCACTCGGCGAGGCGCGCAAGCTCGATCTCCGCGTCGCACATCACGTGGGCGTCGAGGAGACCAATGCCCTCGACGACGCGCGCTTCGGCACGACGAGCATCGAGCACTGGTACGGCGTTCCCGACGCCGCGATACCCGACGGGCGGCAGGCCTTTCCGTCGTCGTACAACTACCGCAACGAGACGGATCGCTTCCGCTGGGCCGGACGTCTCTGGCGCGAGGCGGATCCCACCCTGCTCGACCGCGTGCTCGACTCGCTCGTGGCCGCGAAGGTCGCGTGGGTGCCGACGCTGGACATCTATGAGGCGTCCAGGGATCTCCAACGCGCGCAGACGCAGCCGTGGTTCGCCGATTACCTGCATCCCACGCTCGAAGACTTCTTTCGCCCCGACCCCGCGAATCACGGCTCGTACTTCTTCGGCTGGAGCTCGACGGACGAGGCCTACTGGAAGGAGAACTATCGCCTCTGGATGTCGGCGCTGCGCTCGTTCGCGCGGAAGGGTGGCGTGATCGGCGTCGGCGACGACGCGGGCTTCATCTACCAGATGTATGGCTTCGGGCTCGTGCGCGAGCTCGAGCTGCACCAGGAGGCCGGCTTCCCGACGACGAAGGTCATTCAGCACGTCACGGGTAACAACGCACGCATCCTCGGCCGCGAGGCCGATATCGGGCGCGTGCGCGCCGGCTATCTCGCGGATCTCATCGTGGTGAATGGCAATCCGCTCGAGAACCTGAAGGTGCTGTATCCCACCGGCGTCGAGGAACTGCGTGACGGGCGCGTTGCGCGCACCGGCGGCGTGGAGTGGACGATCAAGGATGGGATTCCCTACCACGGTCCAACGATGCTCGCGGACGTGCAAGCAATGGTGCGCGAGGCACGAGCCGCTCGGGGAGCGAGGCCTTAGGGAGCAGCCTGTGCGCCAGCCGCGTGGCTTCGAGCGTATCGAACGCCACGATCAGCGACAGATCAGGGGACGATAGGCGCGTCCGGCTTCGGCGCAGGCTTCCGATCGCGCAGGTGGTCCTCCATCCGCAGGCGCGGCACTCCGTCCTTCATCCACTCCGGCGCCGGTGCGCCCGTGAGGTAATGGTCGTACCACTCGCCCATGCGCTGCGCGTAATCCTTCTGGTTGACCGGCCGCGCGAGGCCGTGGTTCTCGCCCGCGTACTGGAGCATGATGACGTCCTTGCCGAGCTGCCGGAGCGTGTTGTAGTACGTCACACCCTGGTTGAAGTCCACCGCACCGTCCTTGTCGTTGTGCAGGATGATGAGCGGCGTCTTCACGTTCTTCGCGTGGAAGACCGGCGAGTTGCGGATGTACGCCTCGGTGTGATCGGCGACGTTGCCCTTGAAGCGCCCCTGGCTCGACTCGAAGATCGCCTGGTTCGACCCGCCGGTGTTCCAGTAGACGGAGCTGTACATGCTCACCATGTCGGTGAGTGGCGCGCCGGCGATGGCGCTCTTGAACAGGTCGGTCTGCGTGACGAGGAACGCGGTCTGGTACCCGCCCCACGAGTGACCCCACAGGCCGACGTTCGCCGAGTCCACGATGCCGGTCGCGATCGCCGCCTTCACGGCAGGCACGACCGACCACACCGCCGACATGCCCGGATCGTTCAGCTTGTAGACGATGTCCGGCGCGAACACCGCGTAGCCCTTGCTGGTGAACAGCGAGGGGTTGGGCGCGCGCGTCTCGTTCGGCGCGGCGTACACGTGCCGGTTCTGCGACATCAGCTCGTAGATCGTCACGAGCGTCGGATACTTCTTGCCGGGTTCGTAATTCGCCGGCAGGTACAGCGTGCCCTGGAGCTTGTCCCCCTTGTCGCTCACGTAGTCGATGAGCCGAGTGCCGGACGACCACGCGATCTGCCGCTGCTGCGGGTTCGCGTCGGTGAGCTGCCGTGCGCTCCGGAAGCTCGCGTCGGCGAGATGGAAGTTCGGGAAGTCGAGGTACGTCTGTCGCGTGAAGAGAAACGTGTCGTTGTCGCGCGCCCGCATGAAGTTGAAGCGCGCGTCATCCAGCGCGAGGCTCGTGACACCGGCGCGCCGAGCGTCCACGCGAGCGAGCCCATCCTTCTTGGTCCACTCGCCATAGGTGTGGAAATAGATCGGCTTGGACATGTCGACGCCGCGCTCGCGCGGCTCGAACTGGTAGCGCCGCTGGTAGCGCGTCGCGGTCCGTTGGCCATCCACGGTGACGTTCATCGCGGCACCGCCACGCGTCGGCACCTTCCAGACGTCCCACCCATCCGAGAGCAGCAGCGCCGATCCATCGCGCGCCCACCCCATCGGCTGGAACGGCGGCGGCACCAGGTTGAAGTGATCGTCGGCGGTGTCGCCGAACACGGTGGGTACGCCGCGCGTGATGTTGCGATCCTCGCCACTGGCCAGGTCGAGCACGTGGAAGCTGGTGTCCATCCCGAAGTACAGCAGCATCGTCCCATCGGGCGACGCCGTCGTCTGGCCGAGATGCTTTTGGAGCGCACGCTTCCGTTGCCCGGTCCGCAGATCGATGGTGTGGACGTCCTGATAGTTGCGCCCGTTGTAGCTCGCCTGCTGCTGGTACGCGCGGTTGTCGGTCCCGTAGGCGTACTTGTCGCGCGGCGCGATGATCACGTTGCGCAGTTCGTCATCGGCGAGCCGAATGAACTTCTTCTCGGCAAGACGATAGACCGACAGGTAGCTGTATGTCTTGTCGTTCTGTTCCTGCACGATCTGCTGCGACTGGAGGCGCGGGTCCTTCCAGTGCCAGAGGATGAGCGATGAGTTCTCGTCATCCGGCGACACGGTGGGCTGGTTGATCGTGCCACCAGCGCCGGGTGCGCCGGCTTGAACGACGGACGGCCGATTCGGCGGAGCGTCTGCCAGGAGTGGTCCGGGCGGCTTCTTCTTCGCGTCACGAATCCCGAAGTACACGGCAGAGAAGTCCTCGGCCCACCGCGGCGTGCGGTCGGCGCTGATCTGCATCGCCGCCGGGAATCCCGCGAGCGTCTTCGCGTCGATGATCGTCTTGGCCGGCGCGGTTCCCCCGAATCCCGTGAACGCCACCAGCATGTATGACGTATCGCGTGCCGCGCTGTCCGGCATGCCGCGCAGCACCGCGAGTGCGAGCCCGCTGTCGGCCCACGCCATGCGCCGATAGAGTCCACGCTCGCTGTCGAGCGACTTCACGACGTCGGTGCGCATGTTGCGCACATGAATCCCGTTGCCGAGCCGGTCGCGCGCGTCGATGGTGTAGGCGAGGTAGTCGCCCGAGAAGTCGAACGCGAACTCGGCCACGTTGCCCACGTTCACGATCTCCCCCGACGTGAGGTTGTAGAGCAGCAGGTCGGTGCCGTCCACGCGGGCTGGCGACTGGGCCGCGCCCTGCCCTTGCTGCTGGGCGCCGCCACCCCCGCCGCCAGCCTGCTCGGCCGGATAGCCATGCATGGCGAGCCAACCGGAATTCTCACCCGAGAACGCGAAGCGGCGCACCTTCTCGAACTCGCGCTTCTCGCCGGTGGCGAGGTTCGCCACGGCAACCTTGGTGTAGCTGGGCCGTCGCTGCGTGCGGAGACGTCGCGCCTCGCGCGCCGAGGGATAGATGCTGAACGCAGCGAACTTGTTGTTCGCGGCGATGACCACCGCCGCGCCGGCAGCCGCAGCCGCCGGTCCCCCAGCCTGCGCCGGCGGCTCGCCGATCTGGAAGCGGTGCTCCTTGCTCTCCTTCGTGGCCCGAAGCACGACCTCGGCGTCGCCGTCGTTGGGCGCGAGCTGGTAGGCGAGCCACGCACCGTCGTTCGAGAGGCTCGAGGCGCGGATGGTCTTCCAGCCCTGGATGTCGGCGGCCGAAAGCGGGCGCGTGGTGGCTTGCTGCGCGGTGGCCGGTGTCATCGCGAGCGGGAGGCCGACGACGAGCGAGAGGATGGAGTAAAGCTTCATGAGATCGGGGCCGGAAAGGGAAAGGCGGTGCCCGAATGTAGGAGCGGGTGAAGCGGCGTCAAATGCGACGGAGTGCCGGCGATGGAAACCGGTCTCGGGGTCGCGATCGCACGGCCTCCATCTCGAATTGCGGTCGACGCGCTGTCCGCGGCCCGCGACTTGAAGGGGTGAGGCTCCTCACCCGAACAGGACACTGCCATGAACAAGACACAGGGCGCCGCCGCGCCTTTCGCGCTGGTTGTTGGTGCGTTCTTAATCGTTGAAGGCATCTGGGGCATGTTCAGCCCCGTCGTGTTCGGCGTGCTCACCACGAATCGGCTGCACGCCACCATTCACATCGTGCTCGGCCTGCTGGGGGTGTATGTGGCGATGGTCAAGGGAGCCCGGACGTGGTGCACCCTCGTCGGTATCCTGATTGTCGTGGTGGGGGTGCTTCGGTTCGTTCCGGGCGTGGGCGACATCATCGTCGCAATCCTCAACGTGAACGAGGCCGTCGCGATCCTGAACATCGTCGTCGGCGCCGCGGCGCTCATTGTGGCGCGGACGTCGCCCAATCCCGGTCGCGGCTGAATCGACGTTCGCACCGCGAGCGCGACGTGGACCCACGCTACCCCGACAGCCTGCGCCGCCCCTCGACATCGCATTGTCGGGGCGCCTCCGCACCGATTCGCTGCTCGTCCTCGTGAACGACGGCGACAACAGCACGCTCGCGCTCGAGAAGCCCACGCTCCTGCTCCCCAGCTATCGCCTCCGCTTCTTTCGTCAGGAGGGCGCCTCGCTGCGTCTGGTGTATGGAAACGCTTCACTCGGCGCGCCGCGCTACGACATCGAGCTCATCGCGCCGAGCTTGCTCGACGCTGCTGCCGAGGTGGTGTCGGCCGACCCCGAACCAGCGGGTGCGGTGAGCTTCGGTCCGAAGGCCAAGCTCGTCTTCTGGAGGGTGCTCGGTGTCGTCGTGGTGGTGCTATTACTCCTCATCGCGCGGCTCGTGAGCGCTGGTCCGCCGAGGGAGAACTAGCCGGCCCGTCGCGGACCTCCCAGGAACCTCGCAACCTTCTCCTCGTAACGATCAAAGAACGCGGGGAGATCGACGATGAGCGGTTCCTTGGCACCCGCCGGATGCCACACGAGCTGCTCACGAAGAACATGCGGCGTCGCTCGCTCCGGGCTCCACCGCTCGATCATGCGCGCCTCGCGGTCCACGACGAGGTAATCCGGTACGCCCACGTCCATGTAGTACTCGCGCTTCGTCACGCGATCCATACGGACGCTGCTCGGCGAAATGACCTCGACGGCGAGCATCAGCGCGCGTACGAAGCTCCAACCGTCATCGTATGGGATGGTGCCATCGTTGGGTGGCACGACGAAGAGGTCGGGCTGCGTGATCGTCCCTTTCCTGAGTTCCAGATCCGCCGGCGACATGAATACCACTCCCAGCAGCTCCCGGTCCACGTAGTCCGTGAGGACATGATGCAGCATCCCAACGGCCAACTGGTGCGGATTCCCCGGCGACGGCGTCACGATCAACTCGCCGTCGATGAGCTCGTAGCGCGGCCACGCGCGCTGCTCGTCCATGAGGGCACGGACGTCGTCAGTCGTCCAATGGCGGCGCAGTGCGGGCATACCCATAGTCTGCTCGGCTCGGCGAAGATTTGGCAAGGTGACATCTGACCACAGTGCCACCGGATTACAAACCGCCCGCACCATTCCATCGCAGGCCGAATCACCGGGACCATTCCAGACGGGGGCGGGTATCGCTCGCATGCTGTCCTATCGTCCCCTCGCGCCCGCAGCCGCGGCGCTCATCCTCGCTGGCGTCGTTGCCTGCTCGCGACACGCCGAGCCTTACGTCGCCCCCGCGCCAATGCCGTCCGCCGCATCAGCGCCCGCGCTCGACACCGTCCGTACCGACTCACGAACCGCCACGAGCCCGCAGGACCGCCCTATCCGCGAATTCCTCGGCTCCTACCAGCGCGGATTCGAGCAGAGCTGGTTCTCCTCCTGCGACGCGCCCGCCGACGACCGGCTCTGGTGGGTCACCCTTACCGACGAGGCCCTCGCGCAGCGCGACAGCCTGCTGGCGAAGATCACCACGCCGTCCACCAACGGACTCGCGGTCCGGTGGCTCGGGAGCATCTCACCACGCATGCGCGCTGGCCACACGGGTAAGGGCACGCGCTACCTGCTCGTCACGAAGGTGCTCGACGTCCGGCCACTGCCCGCCGACGGCGCCTGCGGACGCCGCACGTAGTTCGCCAACAGCTCAGCGAGGAATGTTCGCGAACTCGAGGTTGCCGATCCGGTAGCTCCGCCAGTCCGCGAAGTCGAAGTGCCACCATTCGTCCACGTTGACGGTGAACCGCTGCGCCTCCATCACGGAGCGAAGCAGGTCGCGGTGCCAGCGCTGGCGTGAGGTGCCGCCGGGATAGTCCGGCCCGGAGCGCGCCGTCGTCTCGTCGTACGTGCCCGGCATTTCCACGACTGCCCCACTCGCAAGCTCGTACAGCGTGAGGTCCACTGCCGCTCCGCGATTGTGCTTCGAGCCCTGCGCCGGATTGGCCACGAAGTTCCGCTTGTCCGCCGGCGCGGCGTCCCAGAACATCTTCGTCACCGACCACGGCCGATAGCCGTCATGCACGAGCAGCCCGTACCCGCGCGACCGCAGCGCCGCGCTCGCGCGCACGAGCGCCTCGGCCGCGGGACGTTGGAGGAACGCGCGCGCCTCGGAGTAGAAGGGCGTGCCGAACAGGTTGTTGCTCGTCGCGTAGCGGATCTCGAGCCGGATCGTCGGGTCGAGCGACGTCAGCTCAACGAGATCGGACGGGCGAAAGTCTCCCGTCTCCACTGGCGGCGACGCCGCGAGCGCTTCGCGACGCAGGTCCTCGATCGGCCGATTCGGCGTGAGCAGGAGCTGGTTGCCGGACGCTGGCCCCATCGCGCGCCGAGGGAGTCGCGCGGTGCCGATGATGATCTCCCCCGCACGCCCCATCCCCGGGCGTGTGAACATTCCATACGTATCGGTGATGTCGGTTTCGCCGACGCGTGATCCCAGTATCAGGCGTCCATTCCGCTCCAGCACCATGCGAACGTCGCCGTCGGGGCCATACTCGCCGATCATGTCGAGCCAGTCGCGTGGAGGCGCAGCGGGAGCGGTTGCACTCGCGACGGACGGTGCAGGCGCAGGAGTCCGAGCGGCGCTGCACGCGCCAATCGCGAACATCGCGCCGAGAAGCACACGCTGTCGTAGTGTTCGCACGATCAGGTCTCAGTAGTTCAGCTTGAACAGCGAACGCATCTGCCCGAGCGTGACACGCTCGGGTGTGCGACGAAGGACGAAGTTGCGGGCGGCGCGCGCAATGGGATGGCTGATGTGCACGATGCGTCCGACCTGACGTGATCGCTCCACCACCGCCCGTGCCTTCGGCCAGCGGACGGCCTCGTACCGCTCGAATGCCGACGACACCTCGCCCCCGCGCGCGAGCTCGGCGGCGAGCACCCACGCATCCTCGATCGCCTGCGCACCACCCTGACCGAGATTGGGCGTGGTCGCATGCGCGGCGTCGCCGGCGAGGACCACTCGGCCGCGATGCCATCCACGAAATGGATCGAAGTCGTAAAGATCCGTGCGAATGATCGCCGACTCGGCAGTTGCGGCAATGAGCGCTGATACGGGGGGCGGATATTCCTTCACCCGCGCGAGGAGGCTGTCGCGCAAGTGGCCAGCATCGCTGCGGTCGCCTGCGGGTGCGTCGATGGTCGCGAACCAGTACACCTCATCATGCGCGATCGCGCCATAGCCCACGCGCAGCCCCGGTCCCCACACCTCGGCACCCGTTCGCATCCCGCGTACCCCCAGCGCCACGGGGGCGACGCCGCGATACGCGCTCTGTCCGGTGTAGCGGAGCGGAACCGAGGGCCGCACGTACTCGCGCGCGGCGGAGTGCAATCCGTCCGCGCCAACCATCACGTCGGCCGTCACGGCAGGTCCATCGTCGAACTGGGCCAATGCCACGCCATTCGTCTCCGTGATCGCGCGGCACCGCCGGCCCAGGTGGAGCGACGTCGGCGGCAACTGGGCGAGCAGAATCTGCTGGAGCCGTGCGCGATGGATCGCCACGGTCGTCACGCCACCTGGTGACGCCGCGGCGAGGTCGATCTGCCGGAGCACGCCGTCGCGCGCATCGCGCATCTCGGCAACGAGTATCTCCAGGCCCCGCGCGCGCACCGCGTCGGCAAGCCCGAGGCGCGCGAGCACTTGCATCGCGTTGGGCGGCACCATGATGCCAGCCCCCACGGCGCCAATGGCCGGAGCACCCTCGTGGACGTCGCATTCGATACCGCGTTGGCGGAGCGCGATCGCGAGCGTCAGTCCGCCAATGCCTCCCCCAACGATGGCGACG
>JBKJMP010000161.1:0-3107 GCA_046596395.1 Gemmatimonadaceae bacterium | reverse complement strand
ACGCGGCTCGGTGCGATAGGCATCCAGCAGCGGGACGGCATCGACCGCCGAGTGAAAGCGCACCTCCATCTCGGGGGGCACGCCCATGCGGTAGAGGTCCTGCTCCCAGTCGCTCTCCGCGACGGTGTCGTCCACGAGCACGATGAACGCGATGTCGAGCGGCTGTCCCCACCCCACCACGACCTGGCCATGGATCAGGCGGTCGTCGATGCGATTGAGCGCGAGCGTCACGCAGTGCCTCCGACCACGCTCACGGCCGTGCGGCCGCGCTCGGCGGCGGTGGTCGCCGCCTCGACGTCATTCGGGTTGGACGACAGCACGAAGTCGAGCAGCATCGGGAGGTTCACGCCGGCAACGAGAACGACGCCAGGAAGGTCACGCTGCACGCGGCGCGCGGACATCGTGCAGCTGCCGGCCTGGAGGTCGGTGAAGATCACTTGCGCCCCCGTCGCGACGAGCGAGTCGTGCAGGAGCGCCTTGATGTCGTCACCGCAGAGGCCCACGACCTGAATGGGCATCAGCATGCTACCGAGCCCGGTGATCTGGTCCACCGCCGACACGAGCCCGGCTGCGATCTCCCCATGTCCGGCGACGAGCGCGCGCTTTCGCGTTTCACTCATGGTCTTCCCGCAGGTACCGCTGGATCTCGGACTTGTCGCGCATCTGCTTGATGAGCGCGGCGTTGAACCGCTCGGCAGGATCGATGCCGCTCCACTTGAGGAGGTGGTGCATCGCGATGACTTCGGCGACCACGGTGATGTTCTTTCCCGGATTCAGGAGGATGGTGATCCGCGGGAGGGGGACGCCGAGGATGTCGGTCGTCTCCCCGTCGAGGCCCGTGCGCTCGGCTTCCACGCCCTGCCGCCATTCGACGAGCTGCACCACCACCTCGATGCGCTTCTGCTGGCGGACGGCGCGAATGCCGAAGATCGCGGGAATATCAACGAGACCGACACCACGAATCTCCATGTAGTGGCGCTGGAGCTCATGGCCGCGGCCGATGAGGATGTCGGCGCCACGCTTGCGCACGAGCACGAGGTCATCGGCGACGAGACGGTGCCCGCGCTCGACGAGGTCGAGCACGCACTCGGACTTGCCGATGCCGCTCTGCCCGATGAACAGGAGTCCCACGCCGTAGACGTCGGCCAGCGATCCATGCAACGTCGTCTGCGGCGCGAAGGCATCCTCGAGCCACGGCTTGATGCGCGTATAGAACTCGTTGGTCTTGAGGCTGGACCGAAGCACGGCGACACCCGCCTCGACGGCTTCCTCCACCACCTCGACCGGAAGCTCCAGCGCCTTCGTCACGAACAGGCACGGAAACTGGAACGAGAAGAACTGCCGCAGGTGCGCACGCCTCGTGTTGGCATCGAGGGACTGGAGATAGGTCACCTCTGTCTCGCCAAAGACCTGGAAGCGATTCGACGGAAACCGCGCGACGAATCCGGCGAGCGCGAGTCCCGGACTCGAGACCTCGCCCGCGCTCACGGTGCGCCCGAGCCCGTCCGTCTCCGGGATGCGCTCCAGCTCGAGCAGCTCCCGAAGCTGCTCGTACAGTGCGCCGACAGTCTGTGGAGGAGTGGTCATGGCGTGTCCATCAAACGTTACCCATCGCCGCGCGGACCGCGAGGAGGTGCCGCTCGGTTTCGCTCGCGGCGCGCTCCCAGGTGAACGTCTCGGCGAAGAGTCGCGCCTGGGCGCCGAGCCGCGCGACGAGCGCCGGATCGTTCGCGAGCTGCGACATCGCGGCAGCCATGGCTTTCACGTCGCCGTGGGGGACGAGGAATCCGCTCTCGCCATCACGCACGGACTCGCGTATGCCGGGAGAGCTCGAGGCGACGACCGGCGTGCCCGCCGCAGCAGCCTCGAGGTTCGTGATTCCCCACCCTTCCTTCGGTGACGCGAGTAGCAGCGCCCAGGACCGGCGCAGCAGCGCGAGCTTCTCTGCCTCGTCGATCCGGCCGAGAAACCGAACGCGAGCACCGAGGTCGAGGGACTGCGCGAGCCGCTCGAGCGCCGGGCGGTAGTCTCCAGCGCCGGCGATCTCGAGCAACGCGGTGGGCTGCTTCATCGTGGCGAACGCGCGAATCACGAGATGCACACCCTTGTACTTCTTCAGGCGACCGAGGTACGCGAACGTTGGAATCTCCGCGCGAGTCCCTGCTTGTGGGGTGTAGCCCGCCGTGTCGACTCCAGGGTAGATCACCTCGATCGAGTGACGCGGGATGCCGCGCTCCGCGAGGTCGTCAGCGGTGCTCATGCTGATCGCCTGAAACGGCAGGCCGCGATAGCTGCGGCCCAGGGGCCGCTCGGCGAGCCAGACCGCTGCGGCGAGCGGTGCGGCGAGCTCCTGAAATGCGGTGCCGCCGAACAGGTGTGGCACGAGCGCGACGACCGGCGGGCCGCCCCAGCGTGGCGTATACAGTGGGACCTTGTTCACGTCCTCGACCATGAGATCGAAGCCCGTGTCCGCGAGCTCGTCGTGAAAGAACCGTCGCGCGAGAAACGGAAATGTGTGCCGCGTGCCAACGCGGATGACCTCGATCCCGTCGAGCGTTGCGCGCGGCTCGCAGCCGGGCCATCCGCCGCAGAGCAGCGTGACCTGATGCCCCATGGCCGCGAGCCGGCCAAAGATCTCGTGCAGGTGGATCTCGGCGCCCCCGGCTTGGGGATTGTCGCGGCACTGCCAATTCACGAGTAGCAACCGCACTACTTGCGACCCATGCGGCGCGCGAGGGCATCGAGCACACCGTTCACGAACTTGGCGCTCGATTCGCTTCCGTACCGTTCCGCGAGCGTGACCGCCTCCTGGATGATCACCTTCGGCGGCGTCGTGCCGATGGTGAGCTCGCCAGCGGCGAGTCGCAGTACGCAGCGCTCGACAGCGCCGATGCGTTCGAGGCGCCAGTTCATCGTCACGTCGGCCAGCTGCGCATCGATGTCGGCGCCGCGGCTCGCGACGATGCGAATGACTGGACCCGCGAGCGCACGCTCCTCGGGCGAAATCCCGATGTCGTCCCACACCTGCGTCGCGATGCGAAGGAGGTCGGCGCCGTCGCGCATGTCCCACGCGTACAGCGCCTGGAGCGCACGCGCACGCGCGCGCG
>JBKJMP010000596.1:0-3044 GCA_046596395.1 Gemmatimonadaceae bacterium | reverse complement strand
CCCTTCGCGGCCTGCTCGGCGATCTGGATGAGCGTGTTCGTCGCACCGCCGAGCGCGCTCACGACCACGACGGGCCGTCGGTCCTTGCGTCCCTCGATGATCGCAGCGGTTCGCGCGATCGCATCTGCATCGCCGACGGAAGTTCCGCCGAACTTCAGTCGATCACGCGAGTCCCGCCTGCCCGCTCGCCACGAGAAGCTCCGCGTTGAGCACCGACGCTCCGGCTGCACCACGGATCGTGTTGTGTCCCATGGCGACGAGCTTCACGTCGAACAGCGTATCATCACGCACGCGGCCCACGGTCACGGTCATGCCGTTGCCAGCGTCAACGTCGCGGCGCGGCTGGGGACGATCCGGCAGCTCCGATACGACGAGCGCGCGGTGCGGCGAGCTGGGGAGCTTGAGCGCCGACTCGTGCCCGCGCCACGCCCGTAGCGTATCGAGCGCAGTGGCCGCGCCAACGCGCCGCTCGAACTCGACCGACATGCAGACGGTGTGGCCATTCTCGACCGCGACGCGATTCGCATGCGCGCTGATCGTGATCGCCGCCGGTTCGATGCGGTCGTTCACGTAGAGGCCCAGCATCTTCTGGATCTCGGTCTCGATCTTTGGCTCCTCGTCCTTGATGTACGGGATGACGTTGCCGAGGATGTCGAGTGAGGGCACGCCTGGGTATCCGGCCCCTGACACGGCCTGCATCGTGGCGATGAACAGCCGCTGGATGCGGAAGGCCTCGTGCAGGGGCGCCAACGCCATCACGGCCATGATCGACGCGCAGTTCGCGTTCGTGACGATGCCGCCCGTCCAGCCGCGGATGGACCGCTGTATCGTCAGCAGGCTGAGATGATCCGCATTCACCTCGGGGATGACGAGGGGGACGTCCTCGTCCATCCGGAAGTTCCGTGCATTGCTGAGCACCATGCGCCCCGCGCGCGCGAACGCCGCCTCGACCTCGCCGGCAACCGAAGAATCGAGCGCGGAGAACACGATCGGCGCCTGGACGTCGGCAGGATCGCAGGCGCGCACGACCATGCCGCGCACATCGCCGGGGATGTCGCTGTTGCCCACCCACTTGGCGGCGTCCGCGTACGTCTTCCCCGTCGAGCGCTCCGAGGCCGCCAGCTCCGAGAGGAAGAACCAGGGATGCGCCGCGAGCAGGCGGATGAACGTCTGCCCCACAGCTCCCGTTGCGCCGAGGACGGCGACGGGGATGCGTCTCTCGGGGACGCTCATGAGGCGAGCACTGCCGTCACGATGCGCTCGTACGCATCCACCGCCGCGCGCAGCTCATCGACATCGATGTACTCCTCCGTGGTGTGCGCCACGTGAATGGAGCCTGGCCCGAAGAGAAGCGGCGTCCCCCAGCGGCCGAGCAGCGGGATGTCCGACGTGTAGGCCACTGGTGCGACCTCGAAGCCTTCGATCGTGTGGAAGCGCTGCGTGGGGATGTGCGAACCCCACTCCAACTCAGCGCGCCCTTCCGCCCACTTCACGATCGCCTCGCGCAACGGCGCGACGTCGCCGACGACGCGGAACATGAGCTCCGATTCGCAGAGCGAGGGGATGATGTTCGCCTCGGTGCCGCCGTGGATGGTACCGATGTTCACCGTCGTCTCCCCGAGCACGGGATCGGTCGGGAGCGGAAGCAACTTTGCGGTCGGCAACAAGGCAAGCATCGGTTCGATGGCGGACACACCGAGATCCGGATACGCCGAGTGCGCCGCGCGGCCGCGGGTGCGGACGATGACGCGCTGCGAGCCCTTCGCTCCCGATGCGAGCTTGCTCTCCGTCGGCTCGCCGTTCACGAGGAAGCGACTGGTCGCCGCGAGATGATTCGCGGCCCGTGCGCCGTCGGAGCCCTTCTCCTCGCCGACCACGAACAACAGGTCGACGCGCTCCTCTCCCGCTGCGGCGAGCCGCTCGGCCGCACAGAGCATCGCCGCGGCAATGCCCTTCGCGTCGCAGGCGCCGCGGCCGTAGAGACGCTTGCCCTCGAGGCGCGGCGGGATGTAGGGCGGCACCGTGTCGAGGTGCGTCGAAAGTGTGGCGCCGTGACCCGCGCGCGAGGCCCAGACGTTCGCGCGACCCTTGGTAACTTCCTGCGTGGTGACGTTCCATCCGCGCGCGACGAGCCACCGAGCGACGAAGTCGACCACGGGACCTTCGGTGCCACTCGATGATTGAATGGCAAGCAGCTCGGCGGCAAGGGCGACGACGTCAGTCATTCGACGAAATTAACAGGGTGACCGGGGACGAGAGGGCGAGAGGGCGAGCGGACGAGCGGGCGAGAGGAACCACTGACGAAGAACGGCACGCCTCTCGGCGTGCCGTTTTCGTCAACTTCACAATGAGGCTCCGCTACCCTACAACTCGCCTGCCAGAACGCGGCGGTGAATCTCCGGATAGTCCGCCGGCAGGGCGCACGTGCCTTCCACGGCCAGGTCCTCGAGCGCGTTGAGCAGCGCGCGCTTCAGGCGACGCCCGCAGTCGCCGGACGGCAGCGTGCGAAGGGTCGTCGCGAGATACTGCGTGTCGCTGGAGTATTCACCGATGGACAACGGTGCTGAGGACGACGTCGGCGTAAAGGTGCTGATACTCGACGACGAGCTGGTCTCCGTGCCCGACGCGGTGCTGCTGAGCAGCGTGGCGGACTCGATGGCGAGCGCCGAGGCCAGACGATCACGCAGCGAGTTCGTGAGCTCGGACTTTCCCGTCATGACTCGCCACAGCTGCTGCCGCGACGTGCCCGCGTGCGCCGCAAGGCGCTGCTTGGAAACGCCGCGTTCGATGCGAAGGATCTCCAGTCGTTTGCCGAGCGCCGTAAGCTCCGGGGCCGAAGCGGAAAGATCGCGGTCCTGTATTACCGATGTCATATGTTGCAGCGCCTAGATGACGTAAGTGACGATTTGTACGGAGTGCACGTGACGTCCGTTACTTACTGTAGGGTGGTGCCCAGCGTGAGTCAAGCAATTTGCACGAATCCGGAACTCGCCGAACCGTGCAGTGTGCGTCGAATGGTGCCGGGACCGGGGATCGAACCCGGA
>JBKJMP010000115.1:0-7136 GCA_046596395.1 Gemmatimonadaceae bacterium | reverse complement strand
GCGGCACGACGTCGACCTCGTGGTGCTCGCCGGCTATCTCCGGCTCGTCCCGGCGGACGTCGTGCGCGGGTACGTCGGGCGAATGGTGAACGTCCATCCCGCGCCGCTGCCCGCCTTTGGGGGCGACGGGATGTACGGCGCCCGGGCGCATCGCGCCGTCCTCACATCGGGTGAGCGGACCAGCGGGCCGACGGTTCACTTCGTCGACGAGGTATTCGATCGCGGACCGGTCATCGCGCATTGGCCGGTGCCCGTACTCGAGGGCGACGACGAGCACGCGCTCGCGTCGCGAGTGCTACGGGCCGAGCACCTGCTCTTCCCGCGCGTCGTGCAGGGGATCGCGTTGGGTGCAATCGTACTGGACGCGGATGGAACGGTGTGCCAGGACGTATTTCACTTCCCGCTTACGCCCTTTGATCCGCGGAGTGACGATGCATCGAACGCTGCAGTGCTCGGGAAACAGTGACCGGATGCTCCGATCCGACGTTCGCTGCTCTTGACGGGCGAGCTGTCGCGGGCTCGCTTTACCCGCCTTGTACGAGTCGCCCGCAAGTGAGCATGGCGTTGAACCGTGCATGGACACCACTCACGGAGGAAGGCGATGCGCCGCAACACGTTGATGCTGTCCGCGCTGGTGAGAGCCGTGCCCCCGATTCTGATGGCCGCCGCCTGTTCTCCGAGCCACTTAATCGACGACGCTGCGCTCCGGGTTGCCAACTCGGATTCGGCGAACTGGACGTCGTACGGTCGCACGTACGCGGAGCAGCGTCACAGTCCGTTGCGTCAGGTCGATGACCAGACCGTCACGCGCCTCGGCCTCGCGTGGATGCTCGATCTCGGGACGCTCCGCGCGTTGGAAGCGACACCACTTGTACATGACGGCGTGCTCTACACCACGAGCGCGTGGAGCATCGTCTACGCCGTCGACGCCCGGTCGGGACGCGTGATCTGGATGTACGATCCCAAAGTGCCGAGGGAGCATGCAAAGTTCGCGTGTTGCGACGTCGTGAACCGTGGCGCGGCGCTGTACCGCGATCGCGTCTACGCGGGGACGCTTGACGGCCGATTGATCGCGCTCGACGCGAAGACTGGCGCGCTGGCGTGGGAAGTCCAGACGACGCCGCTTGGCAGCGCCTATACGATTACGGGCGCGCCGCGCCTTGCGAAGGGTCGTGTGCTGATCGGCAACGGCGGCGCAGAGTACGGAGTCCGCGGGTATGTATCGGCGTACGACGCGGCAACAGGGGCCCTAGCGTGGCGCACATATCTCGTCCCGGGTGATCCGTCCAAGCCGTTCGAGTCGGAAGCGCTCCGGCGAGCCGCGACAACATGGTCCGGTGAATGGTGGAAGGCGGGGGGCGGCGGTACGGCGTGGGACGCGATCGTCTACGATCCCGACCTCGATTTCGTTTACATCGGAACCGGCAATGGCTCACCGTGGTTCCGCAAACTTCGGAGCAAGGGCAGCGGCGACAACCTGTTCCTCTCCTCGATCGTGGCGTTGCGCGCCGACAACGGGGAGGTGGTCTGGCACTATCAGACGACACCGGGCGACAACTGGGACTACACGGCCACGCAGCCGCTGATGCTCGCCGATCTCGAAATTGGCGGCCGGCAACGTCGCGTCATCATGCAAGCGCCGAAGAACGGCTTTTTCTATGTTATCGACCGTGAGAGCGGCGAGTTCATTTCGGCGAAAGCCTACGGTCGGCAAACGTGGGCCAGCGGCATCGACTCCGCCGGACGTCCGATCGTGGTGAAGGAAGCGATGGAGTTGACGCGCGCAACCCTCGTGGCACCGGGACCGTGGGGCGCGCACAATTGGTATCCGATGTCCTTCAATCCCGCGACTGGGCTGGTCTACTTTGCGGTGCAGGATGCGCCATTCGCGTACGTCGTCGATGACCGCTGGGTGTACAAGTCGTCCGACATGAATGTGGGGACCGACGACCGCTACGCCGGCCCCAAGCTCGCAGAGATGCTGAAGAGTCCAGTGTCGGGACATCTCGTTGCGTGGGATCCGGTTGCGCAACGGGAAGCATGGCGGGCTGACCATCCGGTTTTCGCCAGCGGCGGCACGCTCAGTACCGCAGGCAATCTCGTGTTTCAGGGACGTGCCGACGGCAAGTTCCAGGCGTATCGTGCGACCGACGGCAAGATGCTCTGGGAGTTTGACGCCGGTACCGGCATCGGTGCGGCGCCGGTCACGTACGCCGTGGATGGGACACAGTACATCGCTGTGCTCACGGGATTGGGCGGACCGGACGTTCTCTACAACGGCCCGACCAATGTCGGGACACATGTGGGGCCAGGCCGCTTACTCGCGTTTTCCCTCGGTGGTACGGCGACGCTCCCGGCATACCGGCGCCTCACGCCACCCGTGCCGGCGCCGACGTTCGCCGTGTCCTCATCACGCGCCGACATCGCCGAGGGTGGAGCGCTCTTCGGGATCTTCTGTGCCCGCTGCCACGGGCTTGATGCGGTGAGCGGCGGTTCTGTGCCGGACGTACGCTACGCTACCGCTGAGACGCACAAGATGTTCGAGCACATCGTGCGCGGTGGCGCGCGGCGAGCGCTGGGGATGCCGTCATTCTCCGACGACCTTACTGCGGAGCAGGTGCGCATGATCCAGTCGTACGTACTCTCCCGGGCGCGGGAGTCAGCGCGAACGGTGGTCACATCCCCATCGCCCTGAGGCCCGACGGTGATCGCACGCGCACTAGTCTTCGCGTTCCCTTCGACACGTTGCGATTATTCTGGAGTCGCCTGCACTGACCGTGCGGGCCCATTGCGTCACTCGGATCACACCAGGGGGATCGTCCCGTGAAGAAGGAGCTCTGGCTTCGCCTGAAGCACTATCACTTCGAGCACATCGTGCCCCCGCAACTGCTCGACCGGCTGACGGCGGCCTTCGGACGAAACGACGCCTCGACGATGGCGTTCGCTCACAAAGTCTCGCGAAAGCTCGACTGGACGACGGACTTCGCGATCAGCGCAATCGACGAATACAAGAAGTTCCTCTATCTCGGCATCGTGAGTGACTTTCCGGTGACCCCGTCGCGCGTGATCGACCAGGTCTGGCATGAGCACCTGCTCTTCAGCCGCGCCTACCGCGAGTTCTGTCGCGACGTACTCGGCCGCGACTTCGATCACAATCCCGAGCTACTCCCATCCGACGATCAGACGGGAATCTTCCAGGCGCAGTATGAGGCGACGATCGCGCTCTACACGGCCGAATTTCGCGCAAAGCCGCCGGCCCAGATCTGGGCCTTGCCGAAGTTTCGTCCGGATGAGCCGGCGAAGTCGCGCAAATCGGTTGCACAGCGCGACGCAGTCAGCACGAGTAGCGGCGGCGACATGCCACTCTACCTGTACTTCGAGGGATCGAGCGACGAGGGGCACGCGACCGACATGTCCGAGTTCGGAGGCGGGGGCGGCTTCTCCGGTGGCGGCGGCGAGAGCTCGTGGGGCGGCGACTCCTCGTCCGAGTCGGGCGCGGAGAGTGGCAGCTCATCAGACAGCGGCGGCTCCAGCTGTTCGTCTGGATGCGGAGGCGGAGGCGAGTGAACCACCGCTGAGCCAGTCAGGGATCGATGCTCGCTGCCGCCAGGAATTGCTCGTCCGCAATCGCCGTCATGCTGAACGTCAGGTGTACGTCGAGATGCTCCTTGATGCGTTGCGACATCGATTCATCGAAGATGCGCAGGATGAGTCGCAGGTCGGGGTCGAACGAGCGCGCGTTGAGTCCCACCTCGAGGTTCGCGTAGTCGCTGTTGATCACTGAGTAGAGGGCCTTGGCGCGCGCGACGCCGACGTCCTGGAGCACGCGCGAAAGCCTCGCGTCGCCGATGTAGACGTCCGCGCCGCGTGACCGGAAGTACTCGATGGATGGGGAGTGCTCGGTGCGCTCGACGATCAGCAGCTTCTCCCCCTGCTTCAGCAACCCTTCGGCGACGAAGAACCCAAGCCGGCCGAGCCCGCACAGGATCACGTGCCCCTGGTGCGTGTAGCGCTTTCGCCCGAGTGCGAGCTGCACGCGGCGCTTGATGATGCTGTCCACGGTGAGGGAGAAGATCATCCAGATGAAGCACGTGGAGGTCAGGATGAGCCCGATGCCCACGACCTTGCTCGTCGCGCTCGCGTTGAGGAGCGCGATGTCGCCGTAGCCCACCGTCGCGACGGTCACGATCACGAAATACGTGGCATTCAGCCACGAGTGCCCCTCGGCGAAGTGGAAGTACGCGATCGCCACCAGGATCACCACCCCGAACCACGCAACCAAGCGCCGCAGCAGGCCGTCCGATCGCTCCGTCACCCGCTCCTCCGCGATCGCTGCCGGGACATAGCGGAGCTTGCGCTCGATCGGCGCGGCGAGTGCGTCGATGAATGCCGGCGCTGCGATCTTCGCGGGATTCAGGATGCGCACGTTCGGGTGCGCGGCGCGGAGGTGCGGGGCGACGTTCTCGTTGAAGAACGACGCAACGATCGAGAGCGAGCGATCCAGCGACACCAGCGCAATCAGGAGCTCGAGATTGTCCTCGTCCTTGTCGTCGACCAGGAACACCGCTGAGAACTCGGACAAATCGACGTTCCGCAGGCCGTGCACGATGCCGTCGAACGCGGAGTCTTCCAGGTGCCGGCCGCCGAGGGCATCTCGCGTGAGGTGCGTGATGCGGCGTCCGTTCGCGCCCGCGAGCTTCTTGATGCGGTAGGCGAGGTGCCCCGAGCCGATGATCAGGACGGGACGTGGGGTCATGCAACGACGAGGCGCGGGACACGGCCAATCATCGGGTCGTCGCCTTCACCGATGGCGCCCGCGCTCCACCAGGGCCGAGCTTCCGCACGAAGTATTCGGCGGTCGCTGCGTTGACCGCAATCCAGTTCGTATGCCGCATGAAGTGATGGGTGTCGTCGGGGATGATGAGCTCCTCGAACTCCACACCGCGCTGCTCCAGTCGCCGCGCGAGACCGACCGTCTGGCTGAAGCGCACGTTGCGGTCGTCGTCGCCGTGGATGAGCAGGACGGGCGACCGCCACGTCGCCATCGACGATACCGGAGAGGACTTCCAAGCGACGTCGAGCGCGCGCTGGAGATCGCCAGGCTTCTCGTACCGCGGCGCGAGCATGCTCGCCGCTCGCTCGGAGGTCCAGTCATGGACGCCGTGAATGTCCACGCCCACGGCGAAGAGCTCGGAGTTCCGCGCGAGTGCGAGCGCGGTGAGGAAGCCGCCGTACGATCCGCCGTAGATGCCGATGCGCGAGGCATCCACGGTCGGCAGCGACCGAAGGTGCCGCGCGCCGGCGATCACATCGAGGTACTCGGATGCGCCGCGAGACCCTGCGTCCTTCGCGCGTTGGAAGTCGCGTCCATACCCGATGCCCAGGCGGTAGTTCACCGACAGCACCACGAAGCCGAGGCTGGCGAGGTACTGGTTGGACGCGTACGAGTTGGCGTAGTAGTCCGAGTAGTGCCACCCCAGCAGCATCTGCCGCGGTGGCCCGCCGTGCACGTAGATGAGTGCGGGCTTCCGTCCGTTCCGCACCAGCGAGCCGTTGGCGGACTCGAAGAGCTGGCCGTGAATCTCGAGTCCGTCAGACGCCTTGTACGTCACCGGCGTCGGCGTCACCAGCATCGCCGTCGGAAAGTCGGCCGGAATGCGGTCGGCCCCGAGCCATTTGACGGCCGCTCCCGCCTGCGTCGACATCACTGCCGGAAGTGGCGGACGCTGCGCCGTCGCCCCGATGTACGCCATCGAGCGACCATCACCCGTGAACACGGGCGTCCATTCGAGCCCGGTGCCAGGCGTCATCACCTCGGGCTCGGCCCGATCAATTGGGACGCGAACCACGTGGCGCCGATCGATGTCGTTCGCATCCGAACCCGTGTTGCCCGCGAACGCGAGCCACCGTCCGTCGCGGCTCATCGTCACGTGCTCCACCATGAACCGGCCGGGTGTGAGCAGCAGCGGTGCGCCACCCTCCTCGGGGATCGAATAGAGATGCGCCCAGCCATCCAACTCGGTGACGAAGGTGATGCGTCCTGCGCCGTAGCGCAGGTTCGCGCCACCATGCGTGCCCGGGATGTTCCCGCGCAGGACGTGCGGGCTCTGCCAGAGGCGTCGAACGGCGCCACTCGTCGCGTCGGCGATCCAGATCGCCCATCGCGACGGACGGTCGACGAGAATCGAGTCGGGTGCGCCGCCGCTGCCGGGCGTGCGGATGAACGCGATGTGCCGACCATCCGGTGACCAGCGCGGTGACCCGTCGCGGAACGTGGACGGCGCCAGCCAGCGGATGGGCGTCGAGTCATTCACATAGACGCCGACCATCGCGTGATCGCCCCGCAGGGACACGAACGCGAGTCGCGAGCCATCGGGCGACCACTGCGGATCGCCGGACTCACCGTTGGCGGAGAACAGCCGCTTCGCAGCGCCCGATCCGTCCACGGGCGCGGTCCAGATCGCGCGGTCCTTCACGAACGCGATCACGTCCCCTCGCGGCGACACGACCGGATCCTCTGCCTCGGCGATGCGCTTCGGGGTGCCGCCGTCGAACGGCACGCTCCAGATCTGGATCAGCGGCGCGTTCGGCAACGACAGCACATTCGGCGACGGTCCAGTCCAGTTTCCCGAATCGCCGCCGCGCTGGTAGACCACATGCTTGCCATCAGCGGAGATCGAGACGTTCGTCAGCTCCTGCCCGTCGTCGGTGGCGTACGACGTGAGCTGGCGCGGAACGTAGTCCGGCGCATCCGCGACCCAGATGTTGCGTCGCCCCTGCTCGTTCAGCGCATACGCGATGCGTCCGCCGCGCGGCGCGGCCGCGAGCTCGTTCGGGAATGGGTAGCTCTTGATCTGCTGGATGGTGTACCCGGTCGTCTCCTGCGCTTGCGCCTGCGCGAGTGCGAAGGGCGCGATGATGACGACTGCGAGGCGAACGAACGCCGTGCTGATCTGGGTGCGCATGATGGGTGGCCGGTGGCGGTGAGTCGCGAATCCGCCATAAGCATGCGGCAACGAGCGAGCGCGCGTCAGTGCGTGCGCCACGCGCGCACGAGCGGCGAACGGCACCTGTTTGCACCACGTCCTCGTGCCGTCCCGTCGCGCTCCGACACTAGAGCGAAGGCGGCCGCGGTG
>JBKJMP010000114.1:0-3679 GCA_046596395.1 Gemmatimonadaceae bacterium | reverse complement strand
GTTGCGGGGCGCTGCGCCACTCCTGATACCATTGCCTTCCGCGGTGCCGTGCGCGCCACGGATGCCGCCGTGCGTGGGGAGGCTGGGCTCGTGCCCGGCCCCGTGAACTACCGCTCGCTCGAGCGTGCTGTCAGGGCAGTCTACGCCATGGGGCAGTTCGATGACGTGCAGGCCATCTGCGAGGTGTCCACGGATCTCTCGCGTGCGGCGCTCGTGTTCGTGCTCAAGGAGCGGCCGCTGCTCAGCGCCGTTGACGTCGAGGGAACGGATCGCGTGTCGCGTGGCGACGTCCGCGATCGCGTGGACCTGCTGATCGGCAAGCCGCTCGACCCGGCGCTCGTGACGCGCTCGATGCAGCGAATCGACTCGCTGTACCAGGCGGCAGGCTACTACCTCGCCCGGGTGAAGCCGGAAACCACGGTCGTGAATGATCAGGTGTCCCTGATCTTCCGCATCGACGAAGGGAAGCGCCTCGCCGTGTCGGGGGTGGACATCGCCGGCAACGAGGGCGTGTCCGACAAGGCGCTCGTGGGTGCGATGGAAACCAAGCCCGAAGGATTCCTGTGGTTCCGCAAGGGCGAGCTCGATTCGGACAAGTTCGCCGGCGATGTCGGCGAGCGCATTCCGGCGCTGTACTCGTCGCGAGGCTACCTCGACGCGCAGGTACTGAAGGACACGGTGCGGGTCGATCGCGAGCGCGGCAAGGCGCAGGTGGATCTCGTGGTGCAGGAAGGGCCGCGGTACCGCATCGGCAGCTTCGAGGTGACGGGCAGCCGCCGGTTCTCGAGTGAGGACCTCCAGCGATTCTATCCGTTCGGCGAGCAGCCCAAGACGATCACGGGCGCGCTGAAGGGTGTGCTGCGCGTCGGGCGCGGAAACGAGGACGAGGGCTACTTCGACCAGACCCGCTGGAATGAAGCCACGCAGCGCGTGAGCGACGCCTACCAGAACGAAGGCTACATCTACGCGAACGTGCGGCCGGTGGTGGATCGCACGCGCACCGGTCCGGATTCGATCCCGATCGTCAACCTGCGGTGGGAGGTCACCGAGGGGCAGCCGGCGATCGTGAACCGTGTGGATATTCGCGGCAATGACGTCACGTCCGAGACGTGCATCCGGAACCAGATTTTCGTGGTGCCGGGCGACATCTTCCGGAAGGATGCACTGATCCGCAGCTACCAGAGCATCGGCAACCTCGGCTTCTTCGAGACGCCGATTGCCGCGCCGGAGACGCAGCCCAACGAGCAGGGCGACCTCAACGTCGTGTTCAACGTGAAGGAGAAGCGCACCGGCAACGTGAACTTCGGCGCTTCGGTCGGGCAGGGCGCCGGGGTTGGCGGATTCATCGGCTTCGACCAGCCCAACCTTTTCGGCCTCTGCAAGCGCGGTTCGCTCAACTGGCAGTTCGGGCAGTTCATCAACGACTTCAGCCTCACCTACTCGGACCCGTTCATCCGCGAGTCGCAGCTGTCGGGAACGATCACCGCGTACCACTCACAGCAGCGCTTCTATGTGAGCGATGTCGGCCGCCAGACGCGAATCGGCGGCCAGCTGCAGGTCGGCTTCCCGCTCTTTGGATCGCGCTTCTCGCGCCTCTTCGCCTCGTATGGCGGCGAGAAGGTTCGCTACGGAACAGAAGGGCTGGTCAGCACCATCGACTGCAACCTCATCACCTGCGCCCGCTCCACGCTGGGACTCTCGTTCGAACATGACACGCGGGTCGGGCTGCCGTTTGCAACGGATGGCGGCAAGCAGGCGCTCTCCGCGCAGCTCAACGGGTTGTTCTTCGGCGGCGCCCAGTACACGCGCTACACGGGCGAGATGCGCCACTACGCCACGCTTGCGTCGTTCGGCGGCAGCCAGATCGGTTCCGAGCCGGTCACGCTGTCGCTCGGGTTGACGGTGAAGGGCGGAGCCGTGTTCGGTGATCCAGGCGGCTTCTACATCTCCCAGAAGTTCTCGCTCGGCGGCGTGCAGTACGGCGAGCAGCTTCGCGGGTATGAGGAGTTCTCGATCACGCCCGCTGGGTACATCGGCGGGTCGGGCGGCGGGTCGCTGACGGCGCAGCCGGAGTCGTTCGGCAGCGCGTTCTACACGAGCACCGTGGAGCTCGGCCTTCGCATCAACCAGCAGATGGCGTTGAGCGCATTCTATGACGCCGGAAACATTTGGGCCCGCCCCCGCGACTTCAACCCGACTCGGCTATTCCGTGGTGCCGGAGTCGGAGCCTCGATCGTCACTCCGCTGGGACCACTAGGCCTTGATTGGGGGTATGGTTTCGATCGAGTCGAGAATGGCGTCAAGGCGCCCAAGTGGCAATTGCATTTCAAGCTCGGACAGCTCTTCTAACCTGGAGTCATCATGCGTGCGTCATTCCGCGCGGCACCCGTCGCGCTAATCATTCTCGCTTCCGTCGCCGGAAGCGCCTCCGCCCAGAGCGGGCAGAAGTTCGCCTACATCCAGTCGACGGTCCTGCTGCAGGAAGCACCGGGCCGTGCCGAGGCGGAAGCGCAGTTCAAGAAGGAGACGGATGTCGTTCAGGAGCAGATCAAGCGCATGAGCGATTCGCTCCAGGCGATGATCGCGACCTTCGAGAAGCGGCAGGCCACACTCTCCGCGCCCGCCCGGGAGTCGCAGGGGAGAGAGATTCAGGCCAAGGAAGCGGGTTATCAGGCGCGCGCCCGCGAGCTGGAGCAGAAGGCGAACCAGCGCCAGAACGAACTCGTCCAGCCCATTCTCGACCGCATCAAGATTGCGATCGAGGACATTCGGCTCGAGGGCGGCTACTCGTTCATCTTCAATGCGGATCAGGGTTCACCGATCGTCGCATTGGACAAGAACCTGAACGTGACGGATCGCGTCCTGGCCAAGCTACGCAGCTCGCCGGTGGCGGCCGCGAAGCCGCCTGCCGTGGGTGCCCCTGCCGGCGCCGCGTCTGGTGTCACCCGCCCGCCCGCGTCGCCGAACGACTAACACGGTGACTGAGCGGCAGGCTCCGGGAACGACCCGCGGCGGTGGGGGCTCACGAGCCCTCACCATTGCGGACTCGGTGGGCGGCGCCCTCAGCGGTGATGGCTCGGCGAGCGTGACCGGTGTCGCGCCGCTGGACCGGGCGCAGGCTCATCACGTCACCTTTCTCGCCAGCGCGAAGTATGCAGCGTTACTGGCGTCTGCAGACGCCGGAGGCCTCCTCGTGTCGCCAGCGCTCGCGGATACCCCGGGGCCGACGCGCGCGCGTGTGGTCGTCGACAACCCGCACGAGGCGATGCTGCTGCTCCTCGGGTCGCTGTATGCGCCGCCTGAGCAGGTTTCCGGCGTTCATCCCACGGCGGTGATCGGACGAGGCGTGGTGCTGGGGTCCGGTGTCTCGATTGGACCGTACGTCGTCATCGGCGACGGCGCGCATCTCGGGGCGGGCAGCCGCATTCGTTCGCACGTATCGGTCGGTGCCGGAGTCGAGATCGGTGAATGCTGTTCCCTCTACGAGGGGGTCACGCTCTACGCGGGTACGACGCTCGGCGCGCGGGTGACCGTGCATGCGGGTGCGCGTATCGGATCGGATGGCTTCGGCTACGTCTACCGGAACGGGGCGCACGAGAAGATCCCGCATGTCGGACGCTGCGTGGTGGAGCACGATGTGGAGATCGGCGCGAACTCGACGATCGATCGCGGCAGCATC
>JBKJMP010000192.1:0-9319 GCA_046596395.1 Gemmatimonadaceae bacterium | reverse complement strand
GTTGCGACAAGTGGATGCGACTAGCAGCGGCGAGAACCTCGCGCGATACAGGTTGCCAGGGACGCGGGCGCTCGTGGAGGAGGGCTTCGCGCGTAGCGAGAGACTCGCGCGGCGGTTTGCGCGAGGCTCGCTGCGTGTAAGCGCGTGGCTCGACGGAACGAGTGCTCGCGGACCGCCCGCGCGACAATACCTGCCGTCGACCTGGCTCCGCCCCCCGACCTAGTCTGCCGCGACCGTACCGAAATCGAAGCCCGGCACCGAGATCCGTGGAATCGGCGTACCGATCATCCGCTCGATCGTTCGCACCATCCCGATCTCGTCCGGCGACATGAACGTGTACGCGTCCCCCTCCTTCGCCGCACGACCCGTTCGCCCGATCCGGTGCACGTAGTCCTCCGCCTGCTGCGGCACGTCGTAGTTGATCACGTGCGTGATGCCCGAGATGTCCAGCCCGCGCTGCGCGATGTCCGTCGCAACGAGCACACTCGTCACGCCATCCTTGAAATCCTGGAGCGCTCGCGTGCGCTGTGCCTGGCTCTTGTCCGCGTGCATCGCCGTTGCCGACACCCCCGCCTTCTCCAGGTCGCGAACGATCCGATCTGCGCCGTGTTTCGTCCGCGAGAAGATCAGCACCGAGTCGTGCACCTTGCCCGTCAGCAGCTCCACCAGCAGCGCGTTCTTCTTCTCGCGCGGCACCGGATACACGGCGTGCGTCACCGTGCTCGCCGCCGACGACCGCACCCCCACCTGCACCACCACGGGCTTCCGCAGGTACTTGCGCGCGAGCGCCTCGACTTCCGGCGGCATCGTGGCGCTGAAGAGCAGCGTCTGACGGTACGTCGGGACCTGGTCCACGATGCGGTTGAGCTGCGGCGCGAACCCCATGTCGAGCATCCGGTCCGCCTCGTCCAGGACCAGCACCTCGAGATCGTCGAACACCACGTTTTGACGGTCGAGGTGATCGATCAGGCGGCCCGGCGTTGCAACGACGACGTCCACCCCCGCGCGAAGCTTCTTCTCCTGCGGTTCGAGCGGCACGCCGCCATACACCGCAACCATCTCGATCTCCGCGTGCGATGCGTACTTCCGAAAGCTCTCCTCCACCTGCACGCACAGCTCTCGCGTGGGCGTGAGGATGAGCGCCCGCGTGCGGCGCGGGCCACCGATGAGGCGATCGATGATCGGCAACGTGAACGCCGCCGTCTTGCCTGTTCCCGTCTGCGCCAATCCCATGATATCGCGCCCCTTGAGCGCGAGGGGGATGGCATCGCGCTGGATCGGCGTCGGGGACGTGTACCCCGCGTCATGAATCGCCGAGAGGATCTCCGGATGGAGGTCGAGGTCGGCGAACGTGAGTAGGGTCGGCGCGCGCGGCTCGTCGGCCGGCGCGGTGCTCGGTTTAGTTGTCATGCTCGTGGTCACGCGTTCCGATTCGGTGCGCCGGGGCCGCGATCCCGGCATGTCCGGGACCGGCGCAATACATCGGACTCGCGTGGCGCGATGCCACGACCTGACCGATGCGGGATAGGGAGTACAAGTGAAATGTAACGGGTTCCGGTCCGCGCGCTCGTGCCCCTAACGGTCCTCCAGAAAGGCGAGCACGAGCGGCACCACCTCCTCGGGACGCTCCTCGTTCACCGCGTGCCCGCCCAGCGGTACCACGTGCACGCGAAGCCGCGCCCCTGCAGTCTCGAGCGCCCGCACATACGGGAGCGATTTGCGAACCAGATGGTCATGCGCACCGAGGATCACCAGAGGTGCGTGCCGCAGCCTCGCGAGATGCGCGCACATGTCGTCCGCAGACAGCCGCGCCCACGTGAAGCGGTGCAGCAACTTGCGCATCGCGCGCGCGTACGCGGGGAATTGCGACGGCGCCCAGTACTCGTCGATGTCGCGGGGCGTGATCCGCGAGGGGTCGTGGTACACGAGCCGGTGCGCGCGCGACACGATCTGCCGGAACACGAACCGCGGAAGCCAGGCATCCGTCGCGCGCGGACTCACGTAGCGAGCCCACGCCTGCACCGTCACCCTTCCGAAGCACGCCGGGTTCACCAGCACGATGCGGTCGATCCGGGAATCGCTTGCACTCGCCGCGTGCACCGCGATGGTCCCAGCCATCGACTGCGCGACGACGTCCACCGCCGAAAGGCCTTCCGCGACAATCAGCTCCCTCACGGTGCGAGCCAGCGCAGCGGTCTCGTACACGCGATCGTCGTCCGGCTTGTCGGAGAGGCCGTGCCCGGGGAGGTCGATGGCCAACACGTGCCGCCCTGCGGCGGCCATCGGCGCGTACCACGCGCGCCACATGTACGCGGACGCGCCCCACCCGTGCAGCAGCAGCACCGGTGGATTGCCTCGCGTTCCCGCTTCCACCAGGCGAAGGCGCAGTCCACTGGGGAGCACGACGTAGCGCACGCGGATGCCACTCACGCCCGCCGGAAACATCTCCGCCGGGTCGAGTCGCCCGACGAGCGTCTCCCCGGCGTTCTCCCGCGCGGTCAGACGATCTCGATCGTCCGCCCCGTGAGGCGCGCGATCAATCCGAGGCGGAACGTGATGTCCGTCCAGCGCTCCTCCCCCGCATGCTGCTCCTCCAGCGGGTACGTCGGCCACACGTAATGGTTGGAGCTCTTCGCGACGGCCATGCCCTTGTGGGGATGCCACACCCCCTCGCGATCGCGATCCTCGAGGAACCGCTCGAACAGTTTCGACCAGTTCTCGTTGCGCTTCAGGTATCCCAGTCGCGCCATGAGCTCCAGCCAGTAGAGCGCATAGGGAACGTCCGCATCCACCGCATTGCGATGCGGCAGATTGTCGCCGAGCACGAGGTGTGGAACGGGGAGCACGTGCTTCCCGCAGAGTTGTACGGCTTCCTGCCGCGGCTGCGACTGCGTGAGGTGCTGGTACAGCGCATCCATTTCGCGGTGATGCTCCGCGCGGAACAGCGGCATGTACGCGAGCATCGAGATCGCATAGATCGACGGCGGGCATGCCTCGGCCGCGAGCATGTGCTGGTTGCCCTGCCGAATGAACGGCTTCTGGGCGAGAGGAGAGCGCAGGTAGTCCGCAATTCTGTTGAGGATGCGTCGCGCCGCGCCACGGAGGCGAGGATCACCCTCGTACCCCGCCTGTGCGAGCGTTGCCGCGGCGGCTTCTCGCAGCAAGGCACGCCCGCGCTTCACCGACTCTTCGTCCTGCGCGTGCTTGCCTCCGAGCTCGAACAGGAACGAGGGATCCTCGTCTTCGGCAAGGAGACGAAAGAGGACGCGTCGCGCGTGCACCAGCGGCGGCGTGTCCTTGTTCCACCCGTACTCCATCATTCGGCGCACCGCCGGAATTGTGCCCACTCCTTCGAAATGTTCGGCGCGCGACGAGGGAACGCTCAGCATGCCGCCGCCCCACGTGCCATCCGGCGATTGCTGAACTGCCAGCAGTAGCGCAGGCCGATAGGTCAGTGGCAGGTACGCGATCTTCTCGCACTCCGCCGGGGTCATCTTGGCAACCTCCGTGAGCGCCCGATACCGCATCGGCGCGGCGGCGTGCGCCAGGAGCCAATCGAGTGGGAACTTCACCGGGCCCGGAGGCGGAGCGGGCGGCGCCGCGACGACCGGCGCCGGCGGAGCGGCTGTTGGGGCTGCCGGAGCAGCCGCGGACACAGTAGTTGGTGGCGTCGGCAGGGTCACGTAGGGCTCGCTGAGCAGACAGGCTGAAGAGTCGCAGGGCGGCGCTGCACGCGCCTCGAGACGACTGCGTAAGCTGGTCAGAAAACGTGATGCACGCTAGAGGGCAGTTTGTAAGTGTTTGTGAATAAATCAGTTACAAACCAGTAAGACCACGTCATGCGTTGCGGTCTCGAGCTTGGCGAGCATTTGCGGCCCATCGCACCATGCTTGTCGCATCGCTGCGCTCCGTCGCATCTTGCGCCATGACCCACCCTTGGAGCACCTCGAGCGCGCGTTCACGTGCGCGGTGAGTTCGTGGACGTTCAGGGCGCTCGCCTGTACTACTACGCGGCGGGTACTCGCGGAGCAGGAGACCCTGTCGTCTTCCTGCACGGCTTTCCCACGTCGGGGCACATCTGGGGCGACGTCGTGGCGCAGATGCCCCCCGGTCACCGCATCATCGTCGTCGACATGCTCGGCTACGGGCGCAGTGATCCACCCGGCACGCGCTCGCTGACGCTCCATGCGCACGCCGAGCGCATCGTTGGCTTTCTCGACGCGCTCGGCGTGAAGCGAGCCTGCATGGTCGGACATGATCTTGGCGGCGGTGTCGCGCAAGCACTGGCGCTGGACTGGCCCGATCGAGTCACCCATCTCGCACTCATCGATTGCGTCGCCTTCAATGGATGGCCAACGCGTGACGTGCGCGTCGCCAAGTCGCTGCGCTCGCTCGTGCGACGCCTGCCCACCAACTGGTTGCTGCCCATCGTGCGCGCCGATCTCGAGCGCGGTTACTACGCCCCAGATCGCGCGACGCATTCCATCGACAAGTATCAGCGCCCCTTCAACAGCGACGACGGACGCGCGGTGTTTCTCCAGCATCTCGACGCACTCGACCCGGCGGAAACCGTGGCGTTGGGCGCGCGCCTCGGCACGCTCGATGTCCCGACATCGGTCATCTGGGGAGAGCACGACCCGTTTCTCTCGCTCAACCTCGGGAGCCGAGTGGCCGCGGCCATTCCCGGCGCGACGTTCGACATCGTGCCGGACTCACGACACTTCGTGCCGGACTCACGACACTTCGTGCCGGAAGACGCGCCGCGCGAGGTGGCGCAGGTCATCGCCGACCTGCTGACGCGCGGAACTACTTCTCTGGCAGCAGTGCGCTGATCGTGTAGCGCGAGCCTGGATTCCAGAGAATCCAGCCCTCCACGCCGTTATCGTATCCCGCCTGCATCTGCGCGCGCACCTGCTTCGCACCATAGCGTGGCGCACCGAGCGTGAAGTCCTGGTACCACGGAACGATTTCCGCGGCGTTCGACACCTTGGCGCTTCTCGCCTTCGCGTCCTTCATCGCCTGCGCGATCGTCTCGTACGGATTTGCATTCGGGTTGCCGATCTTGTAGGTCCCTGGTGCATAGTGCGACGGATACGTCATCGGCAGCACGACGTCCGCACGATCGATGAACTGCTCCCATCGCTGGCCGATGCCCATGTCCGTGGTGTCGCTCGTCGTCAGCCCGAAGACGTCGATCGCCATCGGCACCTTCAACGGCGCGAGCCGCGCTCGGAGATAGCCGAGTTGGTCGCGGATCACCTGGGCGCGGAAGCGTCCCTTCGCGAGCGGAAACTGCGCTTCGCGATACAGCCGCCGGTCATCGGGAAAGCGGACGTAGTCGAATTGCACCTCGCTGAATCCCAGTGCCACGGCTTCGGCCGAGATGTCGGCCGCGTACCCCCACACTCCCTGGTGGTGTGGATCGAGCCACGGCTTCCCGGACGCATCGAGCCATGGCTTTCCGTCGGCACGGCGCTGTACCGCCCACTCTGGCTTTGCCACGGCAAGCAACGGATCCTTCGCGACCACGATGCGCGCGATCGGAAAAATGCCGTGCGCTCGCATCGTATCGAGGATCGCGCGCATGCGCGCCGCGGAGACCGGGCGCGAGGTATCAGCGCCGATCTGGCGCGCCAGTGGAACGGTCGATCGGTACAGCATGAGTCCGCGATCGTCCTTCACGTCGAGCACCAGTGCATTGACTTCGGTGCGCTTCGCGACGCCGATCAACTCCCACATCTTCTGTCCGAGCACCGCCCAGCGGTTCACGTACAGGCCGCGAACCACCGCGGGCCTCGGCATCGGTGCTACAGTCGCAGGCGCGGCGCCCCGCGTCTGTTGCGCACTCGTGTCGCTCGGGCCGAGCAGCGACGCGATGAGCGCGAAGTGGAAAGCAGCGCCGCGCAGGCGAACGGTAGGCATTCCGGAAGGTAGTCGAAGCCACCGCGACGAGCGCCGTTCATGGCATGTCGTGAAAGCCCGTCGTTTCACACAACACGCCGCTCAGAGCACGCCGTTAGAGCACGCCGTTAAAGCCTGCGCACTTCCCGCTGGGCGTCGACTGCGTTGCCTATCTCCCTCGACAACGCCCTCGCCTCCTGCGTCGCGCTCGTCACGTCCGACATCGCACTCTCCAGCCCCGACGACCGCAGCTTGAGCAGGTCGAGCCGCAAGTTCTGCAGCGCGAGCCCCGCACTCTCGAGCTGCGCGCCCAGCACCGAGCGCCGCTCCGACAACTCGGCGATGGACACCCGCTGCCGCTCGAGCAACTGGATGCGCCGCTCCTGTTCCGCCGTGGGATTCCCGTGCGTCTCCGCGCGCAGCGCCGTGAGTCGCCCCTCGAGCTGGCCAAGCGAGGCGCCATCGATGTCGGCATCCAGGCGATGCAGCGTCGTCGCCAGCGCCCCGACACGCTCGGCAAGCGCATCCACCGTTGGCGCGACGTCTGGAATCATGTCGCGCTCCGATGCCGGCAGTCGCGCGAGCGTTTCGCGGACCGCGAGATGATCACTCGCGGCGCGACGCACCGCCTCGCCGTACGGGCCCATCAATACGTCGCGCGGCGCGATCCGCTGCACGGCGTCGGTCAGCGACATGCGCGGACCGCTCGCGATCGCGGGCGCGCCGCCGATCCCCGAGCGGCCGCGCGTGAAGAAGCTCCGCATCGGCACGCCGTCGGCCCACAACCGCCCCGCACTCGACAGGATGCCAAGTGTCATGAAGGCGGTCGGGAAGAGGAACCAGAGGAATCCCGGTGACGTGAGCAGGTTCACTGCGGCAAGAGAACCAACGGTGGCGGCGGTCCCGATCGCCTTGCGGCGGAAGCGCACCAGGCGCTCCTCGGGGGTCAGCCCAGGGTGCTCGCGATCATCGTCCGCCTGGCCGCTCATGGCACTGTGGTATCGTCGCTCCTGCTCCCAACGCTGCCGCGCCTGCTTGAACTCGCGCATGTCGGCGTTGGTGCCCCACAGTGGCGCAACCGGCGGCGCAGGCGGCATGAGCTGTCCGCGCGACTCGCGTTGCGCATGCGACTCCAGCAGTGGCGGATGCTCGCGGAGAACGGCGGGGTGCGGCGCCGCGTAGTGCGAAGCCGCATAGTGCGCGCTCGCCTGCGCCTGCGCGGGTGGAGCTGCCACCGGTCCGTCACGCGTGTCGAGGATCGCGTCGCGGAACGCATTCGCGTCGGGCCAGCGGTCCTCCGGCTTCTTGGAGAGCGCGCGAGAGATCGCATGCGCGAGACGTGGCGGAGTATCAGCCCGCAGCGAGGCGATCGGGCGCGGCGTCTCCGATACGTGCTTCACCAGCATCGCAGGCGTATTCGACGCCCGGAACGGCGTCTCCCCTGCAAGCACCTGGTACCCGATCACGGCGAGCGAATAGATGTCGCTGCGGCCGTCGAGTTCACGCTCGCCGAGTGCCTGCTCGGGCGACATGTACGCTGGCGTTCCAATGGCGACGCCAGTCACCGTGAGCCGCGTGTCGCCCTGCGCGGCGCGAGCGATCCCGAAATCCGTCACGAGCGGCCGACCGGTGGCCTTGTCGATCATGATGTTGTCCGGCTTCACGTCGCGATGGACCACGCCCTGCGAGTGCGCGTACGCGAGCGCGTCGGCAACTCCCGAGAGCAGGTGGCGCGCATCCGCGATCGGCAACCGGGGCTCGCGGCGCAGCCGCTCGCCGAGTGTCTGCCCCACGACCAGCGCCATCACGAAGTAAACGAGGCCTTCGCGCTCATCGACCGTGTAGATGGGCACGATGCTCGGATGCGAGAGCTGCGCCGCCGTCTGCGCCTCGCGCAGGAACCGCTCGCGCACGTCCGCGTTGAAGGCGAGTTCCGGCGGCAGCACCTTGATCGCGACGCGTCGGTTGAGACGCAGGTCGGTGGCACTGTACACCACCGCCATCCCGCCCCGCCCGATCTCTGCGTCGACGAGATACTGCGTCCCGACCGCAACCAGCAGGCGGTCGAGTAGTTGATCGGTCACCCGCGCTCCGAAGGCCGCGGCGATCCCGATGACGTCCGCCCACCGAGGCGACCCATCTCGTCGGCGACGAACAGCGCGTCATCCACATTGTCCGCGAGGTTCATCGCCTGCATGGCGAGACCCGTGATGTGCTGGTGCATCTGCGGGCTCGCGCCGAGCCGCATCAGGTCGAAGCGCATGTTCTGCAGCGCCAGCGCGCACGTCTCCAGCTTGCCATTCAGCACCTGCCGGCGCGTATCCGCGTCCACGAGCGCGCGACGTTGCCGCTTGAGGTAGGCCAGGCGACGCACACGATCTTCGCTTCCGCGCTCGAGCGGGTTCGCCGCATTCTCCAGCGTGGTGATCTCCCCCTCGAGTTGCTCGCGCGCGGACGCCACGTCCATTCGCGACGACTCGTCCAGCGCGAGCGCGAGCGATTGCACCTTCTCCGCGAGCGCCATCGCCGAGCGCGACACCTCCTCGCGCTGCGTGTTCGGGAGCGCGCTGCCGAGCGACTCCATGCGCCGGTAGATCTCGTCGCGGTCGGAGAACGCTTGGCGAACCGTGTCGGCCAACGCGCCATCGCTGATCGGCGACGGGTACGCGGGGCCACGCCCGGCGGCGCGCGACGCATCGTAACCCGAGCCCACGACCGATGCCGTCATCCGCGCCGCGAGCTTGCGCTGGTCACGCTGGGCCCGGAGACGAGCACGCGCGCCGGGATCGAACAGCGCGCGGAAATGCTCAGCGACATCCTCGACGACCTCCATCACCTCGCGATGTCGCGGCTGCTTGAACACGTCGCGCCAGTCGTACCCCTCGCTCCAGAGCTTCGCGTACTTGAACGCGATGTAGATGCTCCAGAGCACGGTGAACGAGAGGAAGTCCTTGCTGCCGAACACGGCGAAGAGGACGATCACGCTGTTGACGAACAGGTACGGCGTGATTTTCCGGCGGAACGCAATCACCTGCGGCGCCTCCCACCGGCGCAGTTCCTCCCCCGTCGGCTGCTCGTGCGACGTGGTCATCTCGTGCCCGGTCTCCGCAAACCGCGACACCGGTGCGTACGACGGGCGGTCGCCGGGCGACGCGTAGGACGGACGGTCGGCCCGCGGCGAGTAGGACGGGCGCGCGGTGTTCGCGGGTTGCAGCGGCGGCGCTTCGGGCCGCCGTGATATGGCAGTGCGTGAATCGAGCGCCTTCACCAGATCCGCGGCCTTGGGGAACCGATTGATCGGATCCTTCTCGAGAAGCATCATCACCGAGTGGGCCAGGTCGGGTGGCACGTCGCTCCGGCGCTGCTGCACCGGGATCGGGCGCTCCGAGATGTGCTTCACCAGCATCGCCGGCGTGCT
>JBKJMP010000149.1:0-3385 GCA_046596395.1 Gemmatimonadaceae bacterium | reverse complement strand
AGGCCCGTCACTTTCCCCCTCGTTCCGGCCATTGCGCCTCTCGCGAATTCTCCGTCCGCAAGACCCGAAGATGTTCGACGAACCCATCCCGAGGCGTCGCATCGCGATGTGGATACTCGTCTGGGTCGGCCTCCTCGCAGGCATCGCCCTGTACTTCGCGTACGCTCGGCTCCTCACGCCGCTTCTTGGCTGACCACATGATCGATCGCGCACTCTCCGCCCCCGGCCCTGCCGCATCCGTCGGCGACGACGTCATCCTCGTCTTGCCCGACGGAGCGACGCGCACGGTGCCGCTGGGAACGCTGCCCGCAGAGGTGGTGCGCTCGATCGGCGAGCGTCTGCTCGGCGCGGCGGTCGCGGTGGCCGTGGATGGCGAGGTTCAGGACCTCATGACGCCGCTTCGCCGTGGCGGAGCATTCAAGGTGCTCACCGAGCGCGACGCTGAGGCGCTGGCCGTGCTGCGTCACTCCGCGGCGCACGTGCTCGCCACGGCCGTGCGCCGCTTGCGTCCCGACGCGAAGATCGGGTTCGGCCCGGCCATCGACGACGGCTTCTACTACGACTTCGAGGTAAAGGCGCCGTTCACGCCGGACGACCTCGCTGCGTTCGAGGCCGAGATGCGGAAGGTCGCGCAGGAGAAGTATCCGTTCGTCCGCGCCGAGGTGGACATGCCCGAGGCGCGCGTGCGTTTCTCGGATGATCCACTCAAGCTCGAGCGGCTCGACGACTTCACGGATCCTGCCGAAATCATCTCGACGTACACGGACGGTCCCTTCATCGACCTGTGCCGCGGACCGCACGTGCCGGACACGGGACGCCTGAAGCACTTCAAGCTGCTGAGTGCCGCGGGCGCGTACTGGCGTGGCGATGAGAAGCGGCAGATGCTCCAGCGCATCTATGGCACGGCCTTCTTCAAGAAGGACGAGCTCGACGCGCACCTGTTCCGGCTCGAGGAGGCGAAAAAGCGCGACCATCGCCGGCTGGGGAAAGAGCTCGACCTGTTCATGCTGCACCCCTTCTCGCCGGGCGCGACGTTCTGGACAGAGCGCGGCACCACGCTGTACAACCTGCTCGTGGAGTACGTGCGCGAGCGGCAGAAGCGCGACTTCGCCGAGATCAAGACGCCCCTCATTTACAACAAGGGGCTGTGGGAGACGTCGGGGCACTGGGGCAAGTACAAGGAGAACATGTTCCTCATCCTCGACAACGAGTCGGGGGAGCACGATTCGTCGCTCAAGCCGATGAACTGCCCGTCCCACTACTTGATGTACCAGGCGAAGAAGCACTCGTACCGCGAGTTGCCGAAACGGTACGTGACGTTCGACGTGCTCCACCGGAATGAAGTTGCCGGTGCGCTGAGCGGCCTCACGCGCGTGCGCCAGTTCGCGCAGGACGACTGCCATTGCTTCATCCGCGAGGACCAGATCGTGGACGAGGTGAAGTTCCTCATGGACTTCATTCTCGGGTACTACGATTCGTTCGGCCTCACGGCGACGCTCAAGTTTGCCACGCGCCCGGAGCAGCGGATCGGCGAGGACGCCATGTGGGACCGCGCGGAGGGCGCGCTCAAGGCCGCGCTCGAGGCGACCGGAAAGGCGTACGCCCTCAAGGAGGGTGACGGCGCGTTCTATGGTCCAAAGATCGACTTCGACGTCACGGATTCCATCGGGCGCGCGTGGCAGCTGGGTACGATCCAGCTCGACTACGCGGCCCCTGAGCGATTCGACCTCACGTACACTGGCGAGGATAACGCGACCCATCGTCCGGTCGTGATCCATCGTGCCGTGAGCGGCTCCATGGAGCGCTTCATCGCGATCCTCATCGAGCACTTCGCCGGCGCGTTCCCCACATGGCTCGCGCCGGAGCAGGTGCGGGTGCTGCCGATCACGGACGACCAGGCGCCCGTCGCGGCGGCGATCGTCGAGCGGATGCTGGAGGCGGGCATTCGTGCGCACCTCGACGACCGCTCGGAGACGCTCAAGTATCGGGTGGCCGAGGGCGCGCGCATGAAGGTGCCGTACATGTGCGTGATCGGGCGGCGCGAAGCCGAGGCGGATCAGGTGGCGGTGAACACGCGCGGGGCCGGTGAGGGGCAGAAGCCGGCGCCCATGCCCGTGGACAAATTTATTGACCAGATCAAAGAAGAATCCGCGAACCGAAGCCTCGAGCTACGCGTTGGACTCGCCGAGCATATGCGCGCTCAACGGTCGCAATGAAACTGGGCGGGCGGCGCCGACTTGGATCGTCGAGCGCACCAGTCAACGCGCGTCCCGCGGCGGAGACGTTGGTCGCACCGCTGGAAGATCGTCGGCATTGAGCAGCCGCACGTCGGTGGCGTCCACAGTTACTACTGCCTCCGTGCGTCCAGATGCTGTGGCGAATTCAACTTCGAACGCGCCCTCGTAGACCTGTACAACCGCCCCAACGTCGCCTGCATGGAGACTGAAGTCCGGCAAATCCCGGCGCAACACGACGGTATCGAGTTCTCGAATGCTATCGTTCATCCGATGCACCCTCCGGATAGGCGGTCACGAACCGAGGAAAGTCCTCCCCTGCGCGCACGATCCAGATCGTCGTAATGCGTGCTGAGCGTCCGTCTGGTGCTTGAATACTACCGCGAACGAGGTACTTCTGTCCAAAGCGCGTCGTCTGTCCTTGCTCGGCGTTTCCATCGATTGCCAGCGCTTCGACAGCGCGCAGTAGTATCGGCCACCGCGCAGCGCCGAATCCGAGGGACGCAAAGAAGCGCGCCTTGAAGCGGCCGATGGGGTGCGTAGGCGAGAGCAGGTCGTCACGCACCTTTGCGGGCGCGACGAACGCTCGATTCGCTCCAGGAAGTTGCATCGACGCAAGATGCACCGCGCGGCCTGCGCAACACGGATCGTTCTGTCTCCATCGCCATCCCTTAGTGATTCAGCAGAGCGATGAGCTCCTCGTCGTCGGCGACTCGGAACCGGCCAACCTCGAGTTCGCCAAGCGTCAGTCCTCCGATCGAGCTCCGATGCAGTGCCACCACGTGATTCCCGACCGCCGCGAACATGCGGCGCACCTGGTGGTAACGACCCTCGTGCACCGTGATGCGCGCGACGCGCGGGCTCAGCACCTCCAGCACCGCCGGGCGTAGCGGCGATGTCTCACCATCGAGCATCAACGTTCCCGACGCGAACAGCTCCCCCTCGTCGCCGCGCAGGTCGCTCGCAAGCTGCGCCTCGTAGACCTTCGGGACGTGCGTCCGCGGCGAGGAAAGCCGGTGATTGAGTTGCCCGTCGTCGGTAATGAGCAGCAGCCCCGAGGTGTCACGATCCAGGCGGCCGATCGGCGCCATCACCGGCGATCGCTCGAGAAAGCGCGGCGGAAGGAGATCGTAGACCAGCTGGCTGGCGTC
>JBKJMP010000108.1:0-10742 GCA_046596395.1 Gemmatimonadaceae bacterium | reverse complement strand
GGAAGGCGAGCTCGCTCGCGAAGATCTTGCAGGCCGCCGTCTCGAGCGAGAAGTCCACTCCGCCGCGGTCCACCATGCCGGCGCAGAGCATCCAGCCGGAATCCGCGGCGTAGGTGTCGGCCGCGTTGATGGCGATCTTCTGCTGGATCATCTCGAACGATCCGATCGAGCGGCCGAACTGCTCGCGCTGCTTCGCGTACGCCAGCGCCTCGCGCATGATCCGCCGCGTTCCCTGGGCCGAGCCCGCGGCAAGGCCGAGGCGTCCCGAGTTGAGGATCTCGAGCGCGATGCGGAAGCCGTGTCCGACGTCGCCGAGCCGATCCTCCACGGGAACGCGCACGTTGTCGAAGGTGACGGTGCGTGTGTCGCTCGCCTTGATGCCCATCTTCTGCTCGTTCTGGCCGAGCGTGATGCCGGGCGCGTGCGCGTCCACGATGAATGCGGTGACGCGATGCTTCACGGCGCCGTCGGCCTGCGTCTCCGCGACCTTTGCAAACACGGTGTACAGGCCGGCGTATCCCGCGTTCGAGATCCAGATCTTGGTGCCGGTGAGGAGATAGTGCGTTCCGTCGTCGCTGAGCGCAGCGGCGGCCGTCATCGCCTGCGCATCCGAGCCGGAGCCGGGCTCGGTGAGGCAGAACGCGGCCACGCGCTCGCCGCTCGCGCAGGCGGGAAGCCAGCGTTGCTTCTGGTCGTCGGTGCCGAAGAGGGTGATCCCCTTGCAGCCAATGGACTGGTGCGCGCCGAAGTAGACGGCGAGTGCAGGGTCGGTGGCGCCGACCTCGCCGAAGATGCGGCTGAACACGCGCGCCGAGGCGCCGTAGCCGCCGTACTCCTCGGGGATATTGAGCCCCATCAGCCCCAGCTCGGCGAAGCCTTCACGCAGCGCGTCGGGAAACTTGCCGTCGCGGTCGAGTTGCGCGGAGTCCACGTGCTCATCGGCCCAGGCGCGAAACGTGTCGATGATGAGCTGCTGTGATTCCAGCTCGTCCGCAGGAAGGGCGGGGAAGGGGAAGACGAGGTCCTCGCGGATCTCACCGAGGAAGACGCCCTTGGTGAAGGAGGGGTAGAGGTCGGGATTGGCGAGGTGGGGAGCTTTGTCGGCCATTGCGTTCGGTGTGTGAAGTGCCACCGAAGAATAGCCATCTCTCGCGCGGACGTCGATTGCGAGGCGTGTAGCGAGGAACTCGGGCGACACCTTGATCATGGCGACGTGCAGCCGCGACGAATCATGCGCGGTCCGTCGTCCGTCGTCCGATGTGCGTGCTCCAACCCGTTGTCCGTTGTCGGTTGTCCGTCACCCGTTTTGCGTGGTCGGTATGCCGATGCGCTGCCGTGCCTTCGCTGGACACCATGACCGGGTAGACGTTGGCGAGCTCGTGGGCGCGCCGGTGGAGAGCGTCCGACCGATTCAATCGATGATGTGGACGGTGGCGAGCTCGCGTGTCGATCGCTCGAACAGGTGCAACCGCGCGCCGGCGACCAGCCGATCGTGCGGGGCGTCCGCCCCGAGAAACGTGACGTGCGCGACAGACGGTGACCCCTGTTCGCGGGGCGATGCATGGAATCGGCAGACGAGGCTCAATCCTTCTTCCGGACTGTCGAACCAGGCCGGGTCGGTCGTGCGCGTGAAGACAGGCAGCCCGCGCCGGACTTGCTCGGCGGACCACGTGATGCGGGCGAGGTGTTCTGTGGGCATTTACGGAATGACGTCGAATTCAGCGACGGCGGGAATGGGTGGACAGTCGACCGGTCGAGTTGCTCAGTCGATTACGTAAGCTCACAACCGCGCAGGACTAGCGGCGGCCGCAAATACGCCTGGTGTCAGGTGTTCCAGCGGACCTCGGCGCGGAACCGACGGCCCTGCACCTTGAGCGCCGCGGTCAGGATGCGTACGCCCTTGGGGCCCATACCGTGGAGTTGACGGACATCACTCTCGGCCCACTTGCTGAGCTCGTGCATCGACCTGATGCCCGCATGCGCGAGCGCGCGCAGCGCGGGACCGCTGATGCGCGGAAACGCGTCGGCGTTGGGATGTGTCGCGTCGGTTCGTGTCGCCATGAATGGTGTCTCCGGAGTTCAGCAACCGCAGAGTCCAGAGCAAATATAGAACGCGCCAGGCGTGGAGGTTCCGCTACCGGACCGATCCTCCGAGGAGCGTGCGAACGTCGCGCCAGCCGTAGGCGCCGCTGAACACACCACGATCATCGGCCAGACGCTCGCCGCCCAACCGGTCGTAGAAGCCCAGGGTCGGGTTACTGCGTTCCGCAAAGAGGACGCATGACTGAATCCCGCGTTCGAGAAACCGCTGCGCCGTCTCACGCATCATGCGCCGGCCGAGCCCGAGTCCGTGGTACTCCCAGCGAAGGTAGATCTTGCTGATCTGTCCCTCGAACTCGCCTTGCTCGGGCTTCCCACACGTGAAGCCGATCAAACGGCCGTTCCGGTCCTCGAGCACGAGCACGAAGTCGCGCCGGGCTTCCTTCGCGAAGACCTGTTGCCACTGCCATGCGCGCGTAGCGACCGTCGGGCCGCTCGAGGTGTGGTACGTCGCGTTCCACGTGGTGACGTGCAGCTCGGCGAGTGCGGGTATGTCGGACGCGATGGCATCGCGGGCAATGATCGAGTCCAGCGACTCGCCGCGTGCCCGCAGGGCGCGAGCATTCCGCTTGCCCGTGGGCCGTGTCCGCGCGTTGAGCCGGCGCTGCATGTCGGCGATGCGCTGCTCGAGGCGATCGAGGAGCGTGATCGGCGCAGGACGATACTCCTCCACGCGCACGACCGCCTTCTCGCCGCGCAGCTTGCCGAATTGGTAGGCGAGACGAAGGGTGCGTGCTTCGAGACGACCGGTGATGCGAAACGACAGTGACACTCCATCAGGCGTGATGTGCTCGCCCTCGAGACTCAGCGCGCCTGATGTGGCGTCGAAGTGCCCGCGCCGGATCGGTGCGTGCTGCCTGCCGGGATTCGCGAGTCCCGTGACCGTGCCGTCCTCCGCGACGGTGTGGTCGAGCAACACCTCCGAGGGCTTGCCCCACCGTCCCGTGATCACGACTGTCACTTCGGGAGTTGGAGGTCGACGCGCACTCGATCCAGGGGTCCGCTCGCGACCGTGAGTGTGGCCGGCGCGGACACGACCGCTGGGCGCGTGTCGTACTGCGCGGTCACGCGCACGCACACTCTCTTCGGTGCGTCGGGGTCGAGGACGACCGGCAGCTCGTAGTCGCCTGTCGACGAGGTCGACGTGGCGTATGCCGAGGACAGGCGCGCGGTGTAGCTCGACGCTGGACATGCGGCCGTAGCGACGGCCACCGTGACGACGACTCCCGCCGCTGGTGCGCCCGACGCATGAACCACGCGCCCCTCGACGACGCCGCGTGGCACGACGCGGACGCACGCGCAACTGTCGGTCGGGAAGATGCAGCCGCCGATGAGCAGGCAGGTCACCGCAATGCCGACGCGCACCGACGCGCTCGACGTGAAGAATGGTCTCATACTGACCTCAAACCGGCCCGGGACACCGCAGTCACGACCGCACATGCTGCCGAATCTCGGTCGCGAATTCCTCGACGTTGCCCTCGATTGGACGCCGTTTCGGAACCACGATCCCAGACGCACCGCCGAGTCCCAGGGAGAGGTCGTCCGGCGACTCGGCGATGACGGTAATTGCCGACCACGCAATCACGCCGGTCCCCTGCGGGCTCTCCGTGACCAGCCCGTCCTCGCGCGGCTCGAGATGCAGCGTCGTAACAGCGCCAGCAGGAAAGGTCTCCTTGAACATCGCGTGCATCTGCCTCCGCAACTGCGTCCGGATGGAACGCGGAATTCCAAACGATGCGACAACTCCCGCTACAAACGCAACGAAGGCAAGGAGCGTCGATCGTGTCAGCAGAGCGACGGTCCCCGCCAGCACGATCACCGTGCCCGCCGCGACCCAGTACGTGCGGCGGATGGTCCCCCGAAGGGCGTGCGAATGTGCGAGCTGGAAGTCGGCGAGTGCCGTCCAGTCCGCGGCGGTTACATCGTAGCGTACGTACACGCGCTCGACCGCTTCCGCCGGGGCTGACGGAGCTCACTCACGGAGATCTCCGAGCAGGACCTGGCTGCCGACTACCACCTTGTGCCGCGCGAAGTAGCCCGCATTCACCTCGAGCGCCGCACGGTACGGGACGCCTGGCGGATACGACGGACATCCCTGCGCGAGGGTCGTCTCGCACGGAACCATGTGCTGGATCGATCGGATGATGCCGAGGGAATCGGCGAAGGCGATGTCGAGCGGGATGCGCGTGCGGAACATCCAGAACCCCGCCGTGCCCGGCTGATCCGTAGCATACAGAAAGATCATGCCTGCCGAATCAGAGAGATGGCGTCGCTCCATGAGGCCAAGCCGCTGCTGCTCGGCGCTTCTCGCGAGCTCGACGATGAGGCGGAGCGTGTCCGCGCCCGCGATGATGCGCAGTGGCGCGGAGGTGTACGCGAGGGCCGGTGGTGGGTCGGGTTCCGCCTTCTCACCAGAACCGCAACCCGCCAGCGCGACGAGGAGCATGAGAATGCGTCGGCGTCGCGCAAGGAAACAGGCCAAGGTGAGCGCCGTTCGCGCGCGTGACCATTCAGCAAGTGCCATGTCGGAAATAGAGCGTCGCGCACTGGCAAGTGTCAGGGGTTCCTGAGCACCGGCTCCGCGTCCTCTTCGGGCGTGATGCCAAGAGGGTTGAGGGGACGGAAGGCGGCAAGTACCGGCCTGCCGACGACATGCGGAGGAGCAGCAAGCCCCAACAGCCACAGCGCGGTCGCGGCCGTGTCCATCGTGCGAATGCCCTCGGGAAGTGTCGTCCCCGCCCGCACGCCGCGGCCCCAGGCGATCCACGGGATGGTGCGGTCCACCGGCATGTCCGTGCCGTGCGTCCCCTCATGGCCTCCATGGTCGGCCGTCAGGATCAACACATACCGGTCCCGGCCAAACGCGACATCCGCAGCGTCCAGGATCCGCTCCACCGCGCCATCGGCCGATCGCACCGCCGCACCATAGGACCGGCTCATCCACCCCACGGCATGACCGACGTAGTCCGGGTCGCCCAGGTGCACGAATACGAGATTCGGCCGCTCGCGCTCCAGGTAGACCGCCACATCGTTTGCGGTCCGATCCGCGAGAATCTTTCCCCATCCACCGCTCGGTGACTGCGAATAGTCGAGCGACGCGAGCACCTCGAGGTGATGAAACTTTGACTTGCTGAAGAAGGCCGCGGTCTCGAGCCCCTCGTTCTTCACCAGCGTGAAGATCGTGGGAACGGGAAGCTGCTGTCCCACCGATCCGGTGCGGTCCTCGTTCCAGGTGATCCCGTGCACGCTCGGCTCCACGCCGGTGAGCATCGACGTGTGCGACGGCAGCGTCAGGCTCGGCATGATGGTCTGTGCCGTGAGCGACACGGCACCCGTGCGCGCGAGGCGGCTGATGGTGCGGGGCCCGAACGCGGCGATGGCGTCCGCCCGAAGCCCATCTACCGAGATGATGATGACGTGATCGGTGACGTGTCCCCGCAGCGTCGGCGACATCACGCGACGCACCGAGGCTGCCACACCGGCGCCAAGCTCGTGCCGCTGGAGGGGCGCGCGTGTGATATAGAAGTAGCTGCTGCCCAGAGCAGCCGCGATCAGGAGCCCAAAGGTCTGGACGACGCGCCACAACAGCCGGGACCATGAGCGAGCGAGAGGCAACTCAGCGTTTGCCCCTCGCGCGCGTCACCCCGCGACTTGCCGAACTCCTGGAATTGCCCATGAGCGGCTCGCATTGCAGGATTCGTGCGGCGGACCCGTCATCGTGCATCATCCACCATGCCCAAGAACAGCGCCGGCATCCTCATGTGCCGACGCACGGGCGAAACCATCGAGATCTTGCTGGTGCATCCCGGCGGTCCGCTCGGGGTGAAAGAATCACCGCCGTGACCAGTTACGCTGTTACAGTGACGTCTGCGTGCGCAGTTCTCTGCGTCATCAGCGTTCCGCGGTCTGCGCTTCACGCGGCTGCGGCGGGCGATTCTTCCGGTACGCATTCTTCACGGAGATCTTGCCATCGCGTACCGTGAACAGATCACACCCATTCACCTCGACGCGTGTGCCGTCCGCACGCGTTCCCGTGAACGTCCATTCGGAGACGCCGCGATCGCCCTGCACGAAGTGCCGCGCGTTTCCCCAGTGTGCATCGGGGAAATTGGCAAAGACGTCGAGCACGCCGGCACGCATTTGCTCCTGTCCCTCGTAGTGCGTGCCGCAAACGTCCGGGCCCGCCGACGCGTCGAACACGCAGTCGTCGGTCATCATCGACATGATGGCATCCGCGTCGTGTCGATTCCACGCGTCGGCGAAGGCGTCCAGCAGCTGGACGGCGATCAACGCGTGTGCCAGTCGCGACGAGCGGGGGAACGGAACGTATGCATCGCGCCAAACTAGGGTGTCATGACAACGTGCACAATCCCACGTCGCGCTCAGCGTGCGAAGGCCGGGCCACTCGGCGCTTGCGGAAGGGCGGCTTGGGCGCGTGCCTTCGCCGCGGCAATGGCTGCCGCGCGGCGCCTCGTCATGATCGCTTCCGCGTCCGGCGTGTCCATGACCACGGCTTCGATGTGCCGGCAGAAATCGAGCTCGCCGGTTGCCGCGCGGAGCTCCTTGATGAACGGATGGACCTTCGAGAACGTCACGAAGATCTCGCGATGAGCGGCGACGAACGCGTCGCGGTCGATCGCACCGTCGGTGACCAGGGATGCGGCCATGTCCCAGTAGCCGAGCACCATGCGGAAGACCGTATTCCGAGGCCCGCTGACGATGGCGCCGCATTCAGCGACGCTCTCTGGCGTGAACTCGGCGGTGAACCACCAGCGTGCATCCCGCAGCACGGGCTCGCGACGAAGCTCGTACAGCTTCAAGTTGAGTGTTGCGTTCTCGAACGGGGTCGGCATCGCGTCACGCAGGTGAAGGACATGTTCGCACAGGTGCGCGCAGGGTAGCGCGAGGCGGCGCGAGGAAGTTGGCGAGCGGGTTGGCGCGCTGGAAGGCCGTAGCACCCGATGCAGGGCTGGTGCAGCGCACGTTCCGCCACGATGCTCGACAGGATGATTGCTCGCGGCCGAACCGCAGTGTCGCCCTAACGAAAGAACCGGTGCAGCTCCTGATAGAGCTCGGGCAACCGAGTACGGAGACGGTCGGGCGCACAGAAGTATGCCTCCGCGGCCACCGCGAAAAACTCGGCATGATCCTTCGCCCCGTATTCATCCAGCGGCGCGTCGTCACCAGCATCCACCGCATCCACCTGCCGGGCGAACTCGCGATCGAGCACTCGGGCCCATGAGGCACCCTGGCTCGGATCGTCCAGAAGTGGCGTTCCATCGAAGATGCCGTCCTCTGCATCGAGAATGTGCGCCATCTCATGAATCACGACGCTGCCAGCGGCTGGCCCGCGGTTCCTCGCATCGTGCTGGACGCTCGACCACGAGAGGACGACTATTCCGTCCGTCCATGCCTGGCCAAGGGTCGGATCCTCCTCGTGCACGAGCGTTTCGTGTCGCGACCATGCCCGCATAGGGACGAACGTGTCCGGGTAGACCAGCACGCGCACCAGCCGCGTGAAGCGCGGATAGGGGAGCCGATGGATGAGCAGGGCGGCGGTCGCTGCGATCGTCACCCGGATGTCATCATCTACCTCGAGCCCACCGCACCCCTCGACCGGAACCTCGTCGAGGAGGAGCCGAGCAACGCGGAGAAGGTGTTCCTGATCGGTCCGCGTGAGGTGATGCGCCAGCGGTACGTGCGCCGCGAGGATCGCGTGCCAACTCTCGGGAACTGGCTCGTCGGACAACCTGAACTGCAGTTGCGCAGCGGCGTGCGTCAGCAGCGCCTGACCCTTCTGCGTGATGAAGTCCCAGATACTCATGCACGAAGTATGGTCTCCGGCCTCGATACCGTGGTAGATTTGGCGCATGCGCCGACGTCATCTGCTCATGATCGCCACCGCTGCTGTACTGGTTGCCGTAATCTCCGGAGTGCGACGCGAGAGCGCCGGGCGCGAGCGCGTAGCGCCGCTCGTGAACGACACGCTCCCCTGGACCCCGGACGACGTCGCCCTGCTCGGTACCACCGGCCGGCCGCAGCTCGTGGAGTTCTACCACCCCACGTGACTGACGTGCCACGGGATGAAGCCCATCGTGCATGGGCTCAAGACGAAGTACGGATCGCAGATCGACATCATGTTCCTCAGCGTCACCGAGGTGCGCAATGACGACATCCGCCAGCGGTTCGGCATCGAGCTGACGCCGAGCATCTACCTCATTGGGAAGGATGGGCTCCCCGTGCGGAGCTGGCTCGGCATGGTGCCGCGCGACACGCTCGACGTCGCGCTCCAACTCGCGCTGAGCGCGAAGTAAGGAACGTCGAGCGCGACCAATGCCCTCGAGCGGCGCGCGGTGCACCCGGGTGGGGTGGCAGTTGTCCGTGGGGCCGCTTTCTGGAGGACCTTGTCCCCCGGAGACGGGTACGGGGGTTTGCCTTCTCTCCCGTAGGCCACCGCAGTGCGCGCCCATACATTGGTGAAATGTCCGATCGCCGTCGGCCCCGTGTGCTCGTCGTTGATGATGAGCCGAACAACCGCCAGCTACTCGACGTCATCCTCCGCCAGGCGGGGTATGACGTCGTGCTGGCGGCAGACGGGCATTCCGCGATGGCGGCGGCGGCGGACCGGCCGCCCGACCTGATTTTCTGCGACGTGATGATGCCGGGGCTGAACGGGTATGAGGTGACAGCCGTGCTCACGACGGATCCTCGGATGGCCGGGGTTCCGGTCGTGCTCCTGAGCTCACTGGATGACAGTAGCTCGCGGGCGCATGGCATCGCGGCGGGGGCGGTGGATTTTCTCGTGAAGCCTGTGGGGCGGCACGACGTGCTGGATTGTGCGCGGCGGTGGCTGGGGGCGCGAGCGAAGCGTCCTGTGTAGCAGGCGTCGCGGTTGCCGGAGGGGGGGCGTCCGACTAGCTTCCGGGTCTGTCCGCTCGCGAGAGTGGCGGACGGGACGTAGCGCAGCCCGGTAGCGCACCTGAATGGGGTTCAGGGGGTCGCGGGTTCAAATCCCGCCGTCCCGACTCGATGGATATCAAAGTCCCGCCTACAGTCATGTACGCGGGACTTGTCCGTTTCGGGTGGATTGATACACCATCGTGTTCCCGCGCGCGCCCGCCGTCGCTACCTCGCCGAGGTGAACTCGATACTGCTGCCGCGAAACTCGAGACCATCGTCCAGCCACGGCTCGCTGACGCAGGTACACGCGGAGGTGCTACATCAGTCGAGGTGGCTCCGTAGCATCCAGGCGCTCTTTTCGTGCACATCGAGCCGACGCGTGGCGAGATCGACGCTCACCTGATCCCGCAGCGGTTCCGCAACATCGATGAGCCGCCGCGCCACGTCGGTGATCGCGGCCTGGTCGTCCACGAGCGTACGGATCATCGTCTTTGCATCCGGGTGGCCGGTCTCTTCGCGGACCGCCGTCAGCGCCGTGAATGCCGAGAAGCTACCGGGAGCGCGTGCGCCAACGGCGCGAATCCGCTCCGCAATTTCGTCAATGGCGGCTGCGAGTTCCGTGTATTGGGCCTCGAACAGGGTGTGCAGGGTCGTGAACATCGGCCCGGTCACATTCCAGTGATAGTTCTGCGTCTTGAGGTACAGCGAATACGTGCTGGCGAGCAGTTCGGAAAGTGCGTCCGCCACATCGGTGCCTGCTTCCTTCGTCATTGTGCGGTGGTGAGGGTGAGGAGTCTGTTCAAAGGTGCCCAGTCAGCGTCATTCCTGCAATCGCGGTGCGCGCGGCTGTGCAACGGCGAAGCGAGCACGCACGACATGTCCCGAGTCATCCCGATCCGACGTTGCGAACGGCCCGGTTATCGCTCTGGCGGCGGACATGGACACCCTGCGAGTTGGGCAACGCTTCCCCGATATGACCGTACGCTCGACGGATGATCGAGAGCTGACACTTCCCGCCTCTTTCGGCGGGCAGGAGAGCGTCCTCCTGTTCTATCGCGGACATTGGTGAAGCCACTGTGGTCAGCAGTTAGCTGACTTCCAGCAGCACAAGGCCACATTCGACGAACTCGGGGCCCAGATCCTGGCCCTCTCATCAGATCCCCTCGAGGGTGCGCAGGCGACGATTGCCAAGCACGGCCTCGGCTTCCCTGTCGCCTATGATCTCGATGCCGCCGCAGCATCCCGGACCATCGGCTGTTACACGGGCATGCACAATGGGACCCCGCGCATCCAGCCTGCCGCAGTTGTTCTCGATGGGAGCGGCGATATCCTCCACCTCGTGTACTCGAGTGGAAAGGTGGGGCGACTCACTGCTGCTGATACGCTGACGCTGATTCGAGACGAGCAGAAAAAGGGCGAGTCGCGCTAGGCACGGCAGCGGGACGTCGGTGCCGCGAACAGCCGCGAAATCGGCCCTCCGCGCGCGGATCGCGCTGCCAGCGTGCGCATCCCGTGATCGTTCGCGGAATCAGGCGAGAAGTGCAGGAGCGGTTCTTGCTTTTCGTGAGCGGCTAACCGCATTCCAATGAACATCACGTCCACGAGACCGTGGATGATTGCTCGAGTGCACACACCCTCCTGAGCAGGCGCGCCACATGCTGCGACCAGTTGTCATAGCCGCATCACTCTGTGCGTTGAGCTTCTCCATGCTCGTGCCTGCCGTCCCCGCGCAGGACACCGGG
>JBKJMP010000613.1:0-4079 GCA_046596395.1 Gemmatimonadaceae bacterium | reverse complement strand
CACGCGGTCGATGGTTCGTGCAGCGTTGTCTGGTGCGCTGGATACGGCGGTCGTGAGAAACGATCCAGTGTTCGGACTTTCGGTTCCGACTGAGGTAGAAGGAATCCCGGCGGCTGTGCTGGATCCGCGTGGCACGTGGCCGAATGGCGAAGAGTATGATGCCCAGGCGAAAAAGCTGGCCGAGATGTTCCGCAAGAACTTCGAGAAGTTCGGCTCCGTGGCGGAGAGCATCAAGGCGGCTGGACCGCAAGGATAGGTACCAGGCAACAGGAGACAGGGAACAGGGGACAGGGAACAGGGAACTGAGGACTGCCCTGTTCCCCGGGCCCTGTTCCCTGTAACCTGTGGTTCAATGCCCTTCGAGATCATTCGCGACCCGCTCTGGAACAACATCCGGGTCGATCCCCTCGCCCTCAAGCTCGTGGACACGCGGCCCTTCCAGCGGCTGCGCTACGTTCGGCAACTCGGGCTCGCCTATCTCGTCTATCCGGGCGCGAGCCATTCGCGCTTCGAGCACGCGCTTGGCGCCTATCATCTCGCGCGGCGGGCGCTCGCGCTGTACGACGAGCGCGGGCTCACCGGTGAGATCGGCCGCGAGTCGTGCCTCATCGTCCGATACGCCGCGCTGCTGCACGACATCGGGCACTATCCCTTCTCGCACGCGCTCGAGGAGATCGGCGCCTTGCACCACGAGGAGGTCGCGCGGCCGCTCATCATGGGCGGCGAGGTCTCCGACATCCTGCGCCGCGAGCTCGGCGACGACGTCCCCGCGCGCATCATGGCGCTCATCCGCGGCCGGAGCGAAAGCCCGCTCCAGGGCCTGATCTCTGGCTCGCTCGACCTCGACAAGATCGAGTATCTCAAGCGCGACGCGTTCATGTGCGGCGTGAACTACGGCGACATCGACGTCGATCGCCTCCTCAACTCGCTGACGCTCGTGGACGATCCCGACCGCGGCACGCAGATGGTCGGCATCTCGGAGAAGGGTTTGTCGGCGCTCGAGTCTCTGCTCTTCGCCAAGTACCAGATGTACCGCAACGTGTACTGGCACCACGCGGTGCGCAGCGCGACCGCGATGTACAAGCGCCTCGTGGACAGCGCGCTCCGCGCCGGGTCACTCACGGCCGAGGCCCTCGCCAGCTACACCGACGAAGGGCTGCTCCACGAGTTGGCCACCAATTCCCCCACACCCCTGCTGGCGGCCCTGCGAGAGCGGCGGCTGTACAAGCGAGTCTTCGAGTGCCCCGCGGCGGAATTGCCGCCCGACATCGGCGAGTGGATCGCGGACGATCGCGCGCTGGTCGTCTCGGTTGAGGACCAACTCGCCCGCGAACTCGGCCTGGAGCCGGGCGAGCTTCTGCTGGATTATCCCGTGAAGACCCAGATGCTCGGGCTCGACATTCCGGTGCTCCGTCGCGACGGCAGCGTACGGCGCCTCACAGCTGCTGGATGGGAAGGAGCAGTAAACCTCCCCAAGCTCTCGGAGGAACTGTACGGCAGTGCGCGGTGGCTGCGGGTGTTCACCGTCCGGCGTCTTCCGCTCGCGCGACAGGCCATCATTCGCCTTGCCGCCATGCCCGCAGAGAAGGTGAGGGCGCTTCTGGGGTCTTCCAGCCTGCTGGAGCCGGGCTAGGCTCCGCCGGCAGCCTCGGCCTGCTTCCGAGCGCGCCCGTGCGCCTCGGCGAGCTTGCGGGAGATGCCACGGTAGTAGGCCGCGTCGTCTCCCTTCCCCTGCCCCTCGAGCGACATGGCGGCCAGCTCGAGCGCGTACAGGATATTTCCCAGGTACAGCTGCGAGATCGACCCGACCGTCTCGTCCGTCGTCACCCCGGGCGGATCTCGGCGGTCCGGTTCATGTCGTCCGAGCCATTGCCGGCTTCCATCACCTGGATGATGATCGCGGTGATGTTATCGAGGCCACCGCGGCCGTTGGCCTCTGAGATGAGCGCCTGCACCTTGCGCTCCGGCTCCGCGCGTGAGCCCAGCAGCTGTCCGAGCCGACGGTCGTCCACCATGCCCGTGAGCCCGTCGCTGGCGACGAGGTACAGGTCACCCGTGCGCATCTCGCCACGGTAGATGTCCGGCTCCACGTCGGGGCTCGCCCCCACACATCGCGTGATCACGTTGCTGTATGGGTGATAGCGAGCCTGCTCAGGTGTCAGGAAACCCGCGTCGACCTGCTCTTGCACATAGGAGTGATCCTTCGTGAGCTGCGTGAGCGCCCCGTCGCGCATGAGATACACGCGGGAATCGCCTACCTGGCCGATCATGTAGCGGGCATCGGAGAGCAGGAGCACGGAAGCCGTGGTGCCCATTCCCTGCTTGTCCACTTCCGTAATGGTGCGATCGTGGATCGCGCGGTTCGCCTTGCGCAGCGTATCGGCCACGAGCTTCGCGACGGCCTCGCCATCGAGCGTGGTGGTTGGAGCGAGCTCGCGCAGCACGATCTGTACGGCCATCTCACTTGCGACCTCGCCGGCGGCGTGGCCACCCATCCCGTCCGCGACGATGAAGATGCCGCGGTCGTTGTTCGCGTCGACGTTGAAGTTGTCTTCGTTGCCGGAGCGGATCATTCCAACATCCGTCCGCGCCGCATAGAGAAGCCTCACGCTTGTCCCTTCAGCAGGAAGAACACCACACCCGCAATGACGATCACGGCGACAATCCAGACCCACACCGGAATGCCACCGCCACCCGTCGCGGCGGGCGGAGAGACGGGCGTCGGAGCCGCCGGCGTCTGCGTTGGTGTCGGTGTCGGTGTCGGTGCGACGGGCGTCTTGGCGGTGGCCTGGCTGGCCGCGATCGCCGATGCACGTCCCATGGTGGCGATTGCGCGCGTACCCTTTGCTTCCATGTCGGAGGCGCTTCCAACGCCTACTGCGGTGAACCGGAATTTCATGCCCCCGAAGCGCACATCGGGCGAGCCCTCGAGCCGCTTCTCGCCGAGGACGCGCGAGCCGCCCACGTACGTGCCGTTCGTCGAGTCCATGTCCACCACGTACCAGCCGTCTTCCCGCTTCTGCAGCTTCGCGTGCGTCTCGCTCACGCTCTCATCGGACAGGCGGACGTCATTGTGCGCACCGCGCCCGACATGGCCGAGCGGTGTGCGAAGCTCGTACCTCGTACCCTTGCCCGGCCCCTCGTTCACCCACTCGAGGACGGCCAGCACCACGCGCGGATCAGGCGTGGCCGGCGACGACGTCGGTGTCACGACGACCGGCGCGGACCTGGGTGTTGCCCGCACTGGTGCCTGCACGGGCTCGGGCGCGCGAGGCGCCGGAGGGGGCGCGACGGGAGCAGCAACCGGCGCTGCGGGCGGAGCCGCAGGTGCCGGCTCGGGCAGCAGGTCGAGGTCGGGTAGGCCAGCAACCTCGGACGGCGGCATTGCAGCCAGCGGCGACGATGGGACCGCCGCAGCCGCACTCGGCGGCGTTGCCACCGGTGCCGCGCTCGGAGCAAGCACATCCGCGTAAAAGCGAAACTCCTCCGTGCCGATGCGCAGGACGTCGGAACGAGAGAGCTTCTGCGATCCCTGCACGCGGTCGCCGTTCAGGAAGATTCCGTTCGCGCTCGTGTCGCGGAGCATGTACCCCTGGTCGCCCGGAACGATCTCCGCATGGCGGCGCGACACCTCGTTCTGTGGAATGACCACGTCGCAGGACGCATCGCGTCCGAACACGAGTCCCGCATCGGGAATCGAATACTCCTTGCCGTCGACCAGCGACACCACGCGTCCGCCGGACGCGGCCGTCGCCCTCGCCGCACCACTGCGCTTCGCGCCGGTCATGGCCGCGATGTCGCTCGCGCTGACGAACTGCGTGGCGCCGCCCTTGGCATCATCGGCGAACCGGAGTTCGAGACCCGCGATCTCGACCTTGTCGCCGTGCATGAGCGGCGTCGGCTCTGCGCCGAGGAGCACGCCGTTCACGCGCACGTGCGCCGTTTCGTCGGCGCGGCGAATCGTCGGCCGCGGGCCGCCATCGATGATGGCGTCCACACCCAGGGCGGAATACCCCGGCACGGTGATATCCGCACCGTTACCGGCGCCGATACGGGTGGCACCCGCGTTGAGCGGGAAC
>JBKJMP010000536.1:0-9943 GCA_046596395.1 Gemmatimonadaceae bacterium | reverse complement strand
GCGACTGGGGTCACGGGCTCCGCGAACTGCGACCCACCGGAACGGCACGCCGCCAGCGAACTCGCCAACATGAGCATTCCCGCCGCGCGGGAGCGCACGGAGCTCATGACTTGCTCTCCGGCGATACGAGACGGAAGCTCCCCGTCCGCCTGCGGTTCACGACCGCGATCGGCAGGATGATGGTGAACGTCGTGCCGTGTTCGAGCGCGCTCTTCGCCGTGATCTTTCCCTGGTGCGCTTCCACGATCTCCTTCGCGATTGCGAGGCCGAGCCCCGTTCCCTTGGCCGAGGCCGACTTCTGGTTGTCCGCCTGATAGAACTTCTCGAACACGCGCTTCAGCTGGTCCGGAGCGATTCCCGCGCCACTGTCGCAGACCTCGATGCAGATCCCCTTCTCATGCGGGCCGGCGATCAACTCGATCTTACCACCGGCGGGGGTAAACTTGAAGGCGTTCGACAGCAGGTTACCCGTCACCTCGTTGATGCGCTCGAGGTCCCAGGTCACGTCGCTGGGGAGGTGCTCCCGCCGTGTCACGATGAAATTGACGTCGCGCTGGACGGCGAGCACGTGAAAGGTGCTTTCGAGGTCGTCGAGCATGGCGGAGAGCTTGATGGGCCGCGGCTCGATGCGTCCGCCGCCGGCCTCGAAGCGGCTCACGTCGAGGAGTTGGCCGGCGAGCCGCGCCAGCGTCTTCGCCTGTGCCTGGATGGTCTTCGTGACCGGCAGCTGCTTTTCCGTGAGCGGTCCGTAGACCCCCTCCTGCATCAGCTGGAGGTAGCCGAGGATGACGTTGATCGGTGTCTTCAGCTCGTGAGACGCGATCGAGACGAACTCGGCCTTCAGCTTGTCGAGCTCGGCGAGTTGCCGTGACATCTCCTGGAAGCTCACGGCGAGGCGCCCGAACTCGTCGCGCCGGTCGACGTCGAACTTGAGCGTGTGGTCGAGCTCGCCGTCTGCCACCGCCGCCATACCCGCCTCGAGCTCAAAAACCGGCTTGCTGATCGACCGCGTGAGCCAGAGGCCGATCACGGTGGCGAGCAACACGGCCACCGCGAGCGCTGCGAGGGAGAGGCGCTCCGCCTCACCCAGCATCTCCTCGGCCGCGCGCACCCGATCCTGCGTCCGGTCGCGAAGCGTCCGCTCGGCCGGAGACAGGGCGTGTTCGGCGTCGCGCAGCGCGGCCCCAATGACATTGGCCGAGATCGAATCCGCGGCATCCACGGACCCCGCGGTCACGAGCGCGAACTCCTGCCGAGCCGCTGGCTCGACGATGTCGAGGTTGCGCCTGATGCGCGCAGCCGTGGTGTCGATCTTGAACGCAGCGAGGGTATCGGTGAGCGCCTTGGCGTGCGTGAGCGCTGAGTCGAGTTGCGCCATCACGGTGTCCGTTTTCACGAGGCCGAGCGCGAGCTCGCGGGCGCGGACGTCGGCGAGCTTGTCCCGGAGGCGGCCCAGCACGAGTGACGCCTGAAACTCGCCGTAAAGAAGCGTGCGCACGTCGTCATGAAGCCGCTTGATCGAACCGCGTGCCACGAACAGGGGCACGATCAGCACGGCGGCGATGATGACGAGGCTTAACGAGAGCCTCGTGCGCAGGGTCATGTGGAGTGCGATCGGATGATTTCACGCGACCGTGCAAGGACCTCGCCGAAGCGGCCCTTTGCGGTGATGCAGCGGTCGTGTAGCATTGGTGGTTCGGCCCCGGAGACGTCCCAGACGCCGCAGCGCGGCGTGGATTGTCTCCCCGGATTCTAGGCGTGGCGCACCTGTCGCGCCACCAAGACGCCCTCTCCGACATGTCCTCCGCGACTCCATTCATCCGCATCGCCGAGCTGCCCGCGCACGCCGGCGCGTCCGTGACCATTCGTGCCTGGGTCACACACGTCCGTTCTTCGGGCAAGATCGCCTTCGCGGTCCTGCGCGACGGTACGGGCATCTGCCAGACGGTGTTCGCGAAGAAAGAGGTCACGGCAGACGTGTGGGAGCGGTTCGCCCAACTCACGACGGAGACGTCGGTGCAGGTCTCCGGCGAGGCGCGTGTGGAGCCGCGCTCGCCCGGCGGCGTGGAGATCGGCGTCACCGACCTGGCGATCATCGGGCCGAGCCCGATCGACTATCCGATCCAGCCGAAGGAGCACGGCATCGACTTCCTGCTGGACAACCGGCACTTCTGGCTCCGGTCGCCGCGGCAGCGCGCCATCGCCGTGATCCGCAACGAGATCGAGCAGGCGATTCACGACTTCTTCTACGAGCGCGGCTTCCTGCGTGTCGATACGCCGATCCTCACGGCGGCCATCGGCGAGCGCGCCGGCCTCTTTGCCACGGAGTACTTCGACCTCGGCAATGCGTACCTCGCGCAGACGGGGCAGCTGTACGGCGAGGCCGCCGCGGCCGCCTTCGGAAAGATCTACACCTTCGGCCCGACCTTTCGCGCCGAGAAGTCGAAGACGCGCCGGCACCTCACCGAGTTCTGGATGATCGAGCCCGAGGTCGCGTGGAACGACTCGGCGGCGAACATGGAGCTTCAGGAAGACCTGCTGTTCTACCTCGTGCAACGCTGCCTCGAGCGTCGCGGGGCGGAGCTGAAGGAGCTCGAGCGCGACCTCTCGAAGCTCGAAGCGATCCAGAAGCCCTTCGTGCGCCTCGATTACGGCGATGCTGTGGCGATCGCGCAGGGGAAGGGCAGCACCACCGTCTGGGGCGAGGACCTCGGCGCCGAGGACGAGGCGCTCATCGTCGCCGACTACGATCGCCCCGTGTTCGTGATGAACTATCCAAAGGAGGCGAAGGCCTTCTACATGAAGGAGAACCCCGACGATCCGCGGACGGTGCTGTGCAACGACTGTCTCGCGCCGGAGGGGTATGGCGAGATCATCGGCGGATCACAGCGCGAGGACGACTACGACAAGCTCGTCGCCCGGATCAAGGACGAAGGGCTGCCGATGGACGCCTATGACTGGTATCTCGACCTGCGCCGGTACGGCACATTCACCCACTCGGGCTTTGGCCTTGGCCTGGAGCGTACGGTTGCGTGGATCTGCGGCATCCAGCACATCCGCGAGGTGATCGCGTTCCCGCGCATGATGCATCGGTTACGTCCATAGCACCGCACGATGGGCACGGGCCTGCCGCAGAACGAGTCATCCTGGTCGATCAGGACGATTCTCCAACGGGCACCGCGGAGAAGCTGGCCGCGCATCTCCAGGGCGCGCTGCACCGGGCGTGCTCGGTATTCGTGTTCAACGATGCCGGCGCGCTGTTGCTCCAGCGCCGTGCGGCCGGCAAGTATCACTCGGCCGGCTTGTGGTCGAACAGCTGTTGCGGGCACCCGCGGCCAGGTGAACGAACAGGGGACGCGGCGCGACGGCGACTTCGAGAGGAGATCGGACTCGAATGCGCGCTCGAAGCCAGCGGTGCGCTGGTCTACCGCGTCACGCTCGGCGGCGGGCTCACGGAACACGAGTATGATCACATCTTCGTGGGCCGGTCGGGCGCGGTGCCATCGCTCAACCGCGACGAGGTCGATGCCTACGAGTGGCGGGAACTCGCCACGCTCCTACCGGAGCTGCGCGATCACTCCGACCGGTTCACTGCGTGGTTCGCGCCGGCGTTGCGCGCGCTCATCGAGAGCGGCGCGGTCGATGCCCTCGTCGCGCCGATGCAGCGCGCCACGATACGCCGGATCGCCGCGGAGCTCGTCTCGCCGTTCGTGACCATCATCGCCGTCACGACCGCACCCGCGCCGACTTGGATTGCGGGTCACGAATCACGGACGACGGGTCACGGATAACGGGTCACGGATAACGGGTCACGGATAACGGGTAGGAACACGCACAACGGAAGACGAACGACGGAGGACTCCAGGACCCGTTCGTCCGTCATTCGTCTTTCGTCCTCTGTGTGGCGACCCATTCTCAGTATTCGGTGTTCGTGATCGGTGACGCTTGCGGATCCCTGGACTGGAGTTGGCCGGATGACCACGTCGCGGCCCAGCGCAATTGCACGGTCCGCGGCGACGGGCGCCGCCAGGCGTCTGCGGGCACCAGCGCGTCCCTTGACGTCGGCACCCGGGTGCTACCTATTGGTCACCAATACAGTTGAGCCCGGTGTTTCCTCCCGCCAGAGGTCGCCCAGCCATGACGTCCCAGCTCGCAGCGAATCGCACGAGGAGAACAACCGCATTGCTCTGCGTTGGCGTTTTGGCAGCATTTCCAATCGCTGCCGCGCAGCCTGTGCCGGAGCCGACGCGTTCCACTTACTTCTATCGCTCCGTGAACTTCAATGCGCAGCCGCTTTGCGTCACCACGAACGTCGAGACGCCAGGCATCGGCAGCACATCGGCCAGCTGCACCGCGCACGGTGCAACGTACGCCGGCTTCGCGGAAAACATCAACGGGCTGACGCGCAGCCGGGCGTCGGTTTCGGGTAGCAGTCTGATCGCTGGCAATAGTGGGAATGATGCCTGGGGCTCGTCGAGCTCAGCGTGGTGGCGTGATCGGCTCACGCTCACGTCAGGCGCTGCTACGGAGATGGAGATCACGATGCGGTGGACGGGCTCCGTGGCCGCGAGCGTCACTGCCAATGGCCAGTCGGCTGACGCTTCGGCCTTTTGGGGTCTGCAGGCGTTCGGTCCCGGGTTTGCCCGTCTCATGCCCGATTACCTCGGCTACGCGAGCGCCTTTGCTCGATTCGACTATGGCCTCGCGCACTCCAGCGTGATCGACGACCTCCAGACATTTCGGTTCTCGTTGTTGGGCACGTCGGGGAGCCTCGTCCCGTACATCGACCTCGTTCACCGCGCGGTCTCGGGGGCAACGATCCACGACTTTCTTGCGGCACCCGGGTCGGCCTTCGCGGGAAGTGCAGCGACGGACATGAGCCACACGGGAACGATCACCGGACTGTCCTTTCTCGACGCCGCGGGGAACGACATCACGAATCAAGTCACGTATGACTTCGTGAACGGGACGCAGATTTACGCGACCGCGATAACGCCCGAGCCGGCGACCGTCACTCTACTGGGCATTGGCCTCGCCGTCATGGGCGCCTGGCGGCGCCGTCGTCGCCCCGGCTGATTTGGGTTTGCGGCGGGTGTGGAGGAAGTCCTAGCTTCACCTCGTCCCAGAGCGCATCAAGCACCTCGAGCCCCGCGGTCTTCACATCGATGCCGCGGGCTTTGGCGAGTCGCTCTATGGCCTGAAATCGGGCGCTGAACTTCGTGTTTGCCTTGTCGAGCGCGAGCGACGGGTGCACCCCGAGCTTGCGCGCGAGATTCACGACGGCAAAGAGCAGGTCGCCGAGCTCCTCCTCGAGGCCCTCGTCCGGTACGCCGAACGCGCCGGGCTGCGCACCACCGGCAATCTCGGCGCGCACCTCAGCTAACTCCTCCTCGACCTTCTCGGCAGGGCCCGCGGCGTCCGGCCAGTCGAACCCGACGCCCGCAGCGCGGTCCTGTAGGCGAAAGGCGCGATGCAAGGCGGGAAGCTCCGCCGGAAGGCCATCGACGATGCTGTCCCGCTTCTTTGCCTTCATCCCCTCCCAGCTCTGGCGCTCGCCCCCCTCGTACAGATGGGGGTGGCGCTTTTTCATCTTCGCGAGGAAACCTTCTGCCACGTCGGCGAAGTCGAACGCTCCACGCTCCTCCGCCACCACGCTGTGGAAGAGCACCTGAAGCAGCAGGTCGCCCAGCTCCTCCTTCAACAGCGCATCGTTGCCCGACCGGATCGCATCATCCACCTCGTACGCTTCCTCGATCAGGTACGGGCGCAGCGACTCGTGCGTCTGCGCCGCGTCCCATTCGCAGCGCGCGCGAAGGTCCTTCATCAGGGCGAGGGTGTCGTTCAGGCCGGTCTTGGGTTGCATTGCTGATGGAGGATTCGGCGGAGTGGGGCAGTAGATCAAGCCGGACAAACCTTGTATGTTGTTCAGTCTTCACATGATAGCTAACAGAGCCGCCCGATGACGCGCGCCTGGGTCGAGGTCGACCTCGGCGCGTTGTGCCGCAATGGAGCCGCCATTGCGGCCCGCGCCGGCGTGCCATTGCTGCCCATGGTGAAGGCCGATGGCTATGGCACAGGAGGACTCCGCGTCGCCCTCGCGTTGGATGCGCTCAACCCGTGGGGATTCGGCGTTTCGGGTGCTACCGAAGGCGAGGAGTTGCGGCGGGGCGGCATCACGCGGCCCATCGTGGTGTTCACGCCGATCCTGCGAAACGAGATCGACGCGTTGCGTCGCTCGGACCTCACGCCGGCGCTCGGCGATCCCGAGGTCATCAAATCGTGGGCTCGCACGGGGCGTCCGTGGCAATTGCAGGTGGATACCGGCATGTCGCGCGCGGGCATGCCATGGCACTTGGTGGCGGAGCACCGGGAGCTCCTCGAGCGCGCGGCGCCTGAGGGAGTATTCACGCACTTTCACTCCGCCGCGCTCGACGACGCCAGCCGCGAGCAGCAGGAGCAGCGATTTCGCGACGCCCTGGCCGCGATGCCGTTCCGCCCCGCGATCGTGCACGCGGAGAATGGTCCCGCCGTCGAGCGAAGGGCGGGATCGCCGTGGACGCTCTTCCGACCCGGAATATTCCTCTACGGCGTTGCCGGCTTTGATGGCGGGCTGCTCCAACCAGAACCAGTGGCGAGCCTTCGTGCGCGCATCGTGTCGCTGCGCACGGTGCGCGACGGTGAGAGCGTGAGCTACGACGCGACCTGGCGCGCGCAGGGCGCGCGCAGGATCGCTACCGTACCCGTGGGGTACGCCGACGGATATCGGCGCGCGTTGAGCAACCGGGGTTTCGCCCTGCTACACGGCCAGCGCGTTCCAGTCGCCGGCCGCGTGACGATGGACATGACGATGCTCGACGTGACCGATACCGATGCCGCTCTCGGTGATCTCGTGACCCTGTTGGGCAGCGATGGCGGCGATGTGATCACCGTCGCCGAGCTCGCGCGACTGAGCGACGTCTCACCGTACGAGATCCTGACCGGCCTTCGCCTTCGGCTGCCGCGCCGCTACGGCGACCGAAACGCCGCGGGCAACGCCGCGTGAGGCGCCGCGCAGTCATCCTCGTGCTCGATGGCGTGGGAGCCGGCGAGGCGCCCGACGCATCGGACTACGGCGACGCGGGGAGCAACACCCTCGGCAATCTTTCCCGCGCCGTGCCCGGCGGCCTGGTCCTGCCCAATCTCCAGGCCGAGGGGCTCGGCAACGTACTTTCGCTCGACGGTGTTGCCCCAACCGACGCGCCGCTCGCGGCCTGGGGCTCCATGCGCCCGGCGTCGGCGGGGAAGGACAGCACGACCGGACACTGGGAGATCGCGGGGCTGCACCTGGCCAATGCGTTTCCCACTTTCCCGAATGGGTTTCCCGCTGCCGTGATCCAGGCGTTCGCGCGCGCCACCGGGCGCGGTGTGCTGGGCAATGTCGCGGCGAGCGGTACCGAGATCATCGAGCGCTTCGGCGACGAGCACGTTCGCACCGGTCATTGGATCGTGTACACCTCGGCCGACTCGGTCTTTCAGGTGGCGGCGCACGAGGACGTCGTGCCGCTTGCCGAGCTCCATGCGGCGTGTGACGTGGCGCGTGCGCAGCTCGTCGCGCCCAACGACGTGTCGCGCGTGATCGCGCGCCCCTTCACAGGCCCCTCGGGGGCGTTCGTGCGCACGACGAATCGGAAGGACTACTCCACGGCACCGCCGGGGGAGACGTTGCTTGACGCGCTGGCTGGTGCCGGGGTCCATCGTGCTGGAGTCGGCAAGGTGGACGACCTCTTTGCGGGTCGGTCGCTGTCCTCGAGGCACGTGGCGAACAACGCCGAGGGGATTGCCGGCATCCTTGACTGGCTCGGGGGTATACAGAGTGGGTTGCTCTTCGCCAACCTTGTAGATTTCGACACGCTGTACGGCCACCGCGGTGATGTGGCCGGTTTTGAGCGCGCCCTGCGCCAGTTCGACGACGCACTGCCGGCCGTTCGCGCCGCTCTTCGAGAGGACGACCTCCTGTTCATTACTGCGGATCACGGCAACGACCCGACCACGGGATCGAGCGACCACGCGCGCGAGTGCGTGCCGCTTCTCGTCTGCGGTGCTCAGATCCACCCAGTCGCGCTCGGTGAGCGCTCCACGTTCTCGGATCTCGGCGCGACGGCGGCGGAATGGTTGAATATCGGGTTTCGCGGAGAGGGCACGTCGTTCCTGCCCGAGTTGGAGCGTGCCCGATGATGGCTGTACAGGCAGGAACTGACGAGATCGGCACGCGGGACTGGACGCTCCTGCGCGAGCGCGCGGCCACCGCGATGGCGAACGCCTACGCGCCCTACTCGAACTTTCGTGTGGGCGCTGCTCTCCTCGGTGCCGACGGGAGCGTGAGCGCCGGATGCAATGTCGAGAACGCGGCGTTTCCCGCCGGCATCTGTGCCGAGCGTGCCGCCGTCGCGGCGGCTGTGGCGCGGGGCGTGCGCGAATTTACGGCTATCGTCATCATGACGGAGGCGGACGCGCCCACGCCGCCGTGTGGCATGTGCCGGCAGGTGCTGATGGAGTTTGCCCCGAACCTCTCCGTGCTCAGCGTGACGCGCGGCGGCGTCGAAGCACACTGGTCCATGTCGGACCTACTTCCGATGGCCTTTACCCCCACGTCGTTGGGGCGCCGCTGATGCGCCCGGACGTTTCAGGATGGAGTGTACGTAGTGTCTGACCGGATTCTCCGGAGCGCGCTGGGCGCGCTCCTGCTCGTTGGAACGCTCGGCGCATGCTCCGAGCAGTTTACCTCCACGCTCGGTTGCCCGGAGCTCTGCAGGGATGAGAGCGCGGTGTTGCGCGATACGATCCTCACGAGTGCGATCGTCGTGGACACGTCGTTCCTCGGCTTTCCGCAGCTCGGCGAGGACCGCGACATCACGCTGCTCAATCAGGGCGATACCGCGGACGTGAGGCTCGTGACGCGCTTCGACTCGCTGCCGACGCGCTACCAGATCGTCGGGGCGACGTCAGACAGCGTGATCCGGATGGTGGACAGCGTCACGTTCATCTTCATGGTGGACACGCTGGCACCGCAGCCGTCATTCCCGCTCACGATCGACGCGTTCGACGTGGACACGACGCTTGCAGACTCCGCGCGCACGGCGCTCCTTCCGCTTTTCCGCGCGGACCGGCTCATCGGCTCGCGCACCCTTGCCGCCGCCGACTTCAAGGACACCGTCCGTCTCACGCTCGACAGGAACGCGGTGTTCGCGAAGCTGAAGGACTCGCTGCGGCTGCGCATCGGCCTCCGCGTTCGCGGCCAGGGATCGGCGCGGCTGAAGGTCCTCGGCAATTCGTACATTCCGCGGATTCGCCTGCGCGTGTCGGCAGATACCACCGTCGCGCCCGACACCATCTTTCCGCGGTCGCTCACGCCGACGGCGAATCCCGAGTTGCAGGTCGCGTACGCCTTCTATCCCATCGTGGCGGGCGGATTGCTGCAGCAACCCCCGCTGGGGCAGTTCGTGATCGGCGGACTCGCCGGCGCCCGCACGTACCTGCGATTCGACATTCCCTCCAGCGTCATCGACTCGGTGCAGGTGATCCGCGCCTCGCTGCTGCTCACGCAGGCGCCGCCGCGCAGCCCCACGCGGGCGACCGACTCGGTCACGGTGTACATCCACCCCGTGCTCGCATCGCCGACGATCTCGGACATCTTCCTCTCGTCCACGTTCCTTGGCAGCCCCACGCTCTACGGCGTGGACACCGTGCGCTTCAAGGCGACGGACGCCGGCACGCGGAGCATCGAGCTGGTCAACCTCATCCGCTTCTGGCGTCTCTCGGGTGCGGCGAACACGCAGCGGGCCATCGTGTTGCGGTCGCCGGCGGAGGGCGGGCAGGCCGCTGAGCTCAGCTTCTTCTCCACCGAGGCAGTGCTCGCGAACCGTCCTCGTCTTCGTCTCACCTACGTGCCGCGACGCGGCTTCGG
>JBKJMP010000421.1:0-3246 GCA_046596395.1 Gemmatimonadaceae bacterium | reverse complement strand
CTTCTTCGTCGAGAACCAACTGACCGGCTGATTCGGCCGGACGCCAAAGGGGCTGCGCATCGATGGTTGCATGGTTGAACAGCCGTGATGATTGGTAACAGGGTAGTCCAGCATGATTGGTAACACTTTCAGGTTACCCGGTGATGATGTAATCCCGTTCGTCAAACGTCGCCAGTAGGATGTCGTTGAAGTGGATCGCCCAGATGCCATCGTCGGTCTCTTCCAGCCCTATGTCCTGGTCGACCATCGCGTTCGCGAAGTAGAGCAGTTTCTTGCTCCCGAAGCGGAACGTCCCCGCCGTGGTGATCCGCTTCACTTGGAAGTGGCCCGGGTATTCGAGGGCGGGCAGCCGGTCGGGATAGGGCCGTGGCGAGGCGTGGTAGTGGGAGGCCGGCGTCTCATGGTGCAGGCGTTCGTGCGGCCGCTCCTCATTGTACTCCTGACGGAAGACATCGAAGCTCCGCTGCTGCGCGGTCCGATTGGCGCGCACCGGCTTGATCGCCTGCCGCTTGAGGGTGCGATGCATCCGCTGTCCGCTGTGACACGACTGCCGTTCTCGCCCTCACTTCTTCAGCTTCGGCCGAAGCTCCTCGAAGAAGTTCTCCACCACCACCATCGTCGGCGTCCCGGCCATGTCCTCCCAGCTGTTGTCTCGCACCATGAGAAATCGCTGATCGTCCGGCGTGATCGCAAAGGTGCCCCTGACCAGCGATGCTGCGCGCACTCGATCCGGGATTGCGAACAGGATGCGGGGCGGTTCGGCCGCGAACGGCGGGCCCGGCTGGATCCGGACTACATACATGTTCTTCCCCCGGACGTAGAACAGCTCGCGCCCGTTGTGGGCCCAGAGCGGAGCGCTGCCACCCCCGCTCGAGACTTGCCACTTGCCGCCGTTCACGTCCGGGAACGGGCGGACGAACACCTCATGCACGCCCTGCTCGTTCGACACGTACGCCAGCCAACGGGAGTCCCGCGACAGCGCCGAACCATCTTCGTCGAATCCAGTGGCCAGGATCCGACGCGCCACGGTGTCCACTCCCGGATACGCCGCGAGAATGTCACCCCCTGCTGAGGACCCCGGCAATCCGGTTGCGCCAAGCACGATCCATCGGCCATCGGGGCTCAGGAACCCGTCGGTCGGATCGTCCTTCCCCCAGAGGGGCCGGGGTTCGCCCGTACCGTCGGCGGACTGCTCCCACAGGCCAAGCCGGCCCGCCCGCCCTGTCGTCTCGGGCGGGATGGGCCGCTCCGAAAGGAAGGTGATCGCTCGCCCGTCGGGCGTCCACGCGGGCGCCAGGTCCTTCCCAGGGTTGAGCGTGAGCCGCGACACGGGACCAGTCGGTAACTGCTTGATCCAGATGTCGGTGCCAAGGTCGGTGAGGAGCGTGAGGGCGATGCGCCGTCCCTCCGGCGAGAGGGCGAGACCCCAGCCGACAGGAATGTCCGCCCCGGTGTAGGTACCTCCCGTATTCACCTGCCACGAGGAATCGACAGGCTCCACATGCCCGCGTCGGTCCACCCACACGAGCGCCGCATTCGGTGTCGGGCCCGGCGCGAACTCTGGCGGTCCGAGGAGATAGACGGCGGTCCCCTCCCCCGAGACCACAAATCCCGGTGCCTGGATCCCGTCGAGGATCGGCACCGGCTTGCCGGCGGCGGCAAGTGTCGAGTTGTTCCAGGGCACGGCCATGAGCGTGCCTGAGCTGGTCAGGTACAACACGTGTCCCGTGGGAACGTACCAGGCGCCGACGGCGTCATCGAAGAGCGCGCGAATCGTATCCCGGCGCGCGTCGTACACGTACACTCGGCTCGGCCGACAGCCCACAGGCCCCACGCAGTTGGTGAGGTGGGCCGTGAACAGGATGCCCCGTGCGTCGGGAAGGGGCGTCGGCAGCCACGGAAAGCGCCCGCCGAGCATCGCGGGTGCTGCGATCACCTGCGACGTGGCCTCGCCGGAACGGAGGCGCCGCAGGGTATGGGTCAGGACATCGTAGTAGACGATGGAACCGTCCGTGAGCCACGCTCCGTGGTTGTAGGTGGGGTCGACCGATTCTGCGAGCTTGAGGGAGGCTCCGCCGGTACTCGGGACCTTGCGCATCTGGCCGTTCGCGAAGAATCCGATCCACGCGCCGTCGGGGGAGAAGAACGGTCCAGAGCCACCCTCCGTGCCGGCCAGCGGGCGCGCGACGACTTCGTCGCGGCGCTTGAGGTAGAGTTGGCCGGGTCCCTTCAGCGGTTGGCGGAACACCAGAGAGGCCCCGTCGGGCGAGAGAGCCGTCTCCACCCGCAACGTGATTCCATCGAGGGGACCTGACGCGCCGAGTGTCGTGGTGTATCGGGCAACGGACGTCGTGCGAGTCGCACGGAGCCAGCCCCACGCGGCCAGCGCGGCGGTCAGGACGATCAACGTGGTCAACGCGGGCACGACGAACCGCCGGGACGCCGGACCGACGGTGGAGACTGACGACGCGAGGGCAGGAATGCGGAGCGCTTCGGCAAACGCCTTCGCGCTGTCGAAGCGGTCTGCCGGCAGTTTCTCCATCGCCTTCGCCACCGCCGCCGCCACGTGCGGTGGCACCGCCTTGCGCAGCTCCGTGACCGGCCGGGCCTCGTGCGTCACGATCTTCATGATGATCGCCTGCGCCGATGAGCCGGTGTGCGGGGGCTCGCCTGTCAGCATCTCGTACAACATCGCGCCCAGAGAGTAGATGTCCGAGCGGTTGGTGACGTGCTTGTCCGCCGTCGCCTGCTCAGGGGACATGTAGAGCGGCGTCCCGAGCGACAACCCCGTCTCCGTCATCCGCCCGCCAGCCGCGGCACTTACTGCCAATGCAATCCCGAAGTCCGCCACCATCACCCGACCGTTGTGCATGAGGATATTCTCGGGCTTGATGTCCCGGTGAATCACCCCCTGCTCGTGCGCGTACTGCAGCGCGTCCGCCACCTCGGTGGTGATCTTTACCGCCTCGTCGATGCCGAGCTGCACCTCGCGATCGAGCTTCTCCCTGAGCGTCTCCCCCTGGATGTACGGCATGACGTAGTACAGGAACTCCGCACCGCCGGGTTGCTCCGCTGTCGTACTGCCACTGTCGTACAACGGCAGAATGTGCGGGTGCTGGAGCTGTGCCGTGGTCTTGATCTCCTGCACGAACCGGTCGGCGCCGAGTACGGCAGCGAGCTCCGGCCGCAACACTTTCAGCGCGACCTTGCGGTCGTGCTTCAGGTCCTCGGCGAGATAGACCGTGG
>JBKJMP010000643.1:0-9483 GCA_046596395.1 Gemmatimonadaceae bacterium | reverse complement strand
CGCGGTTCGCGATCACCTCGTTCGCGTTCATGTTGGTAGAGGTGCCCGCGCCCCCCTGGATCATGTCCACGAGGAAGTGCTCGTGATGGCGGCCCGCCCGGATCTCGCCGGCGGCCTTCACGATGAGGTCGGCAACGTCGGCCGGCAGCAGCCCCAACTCCGCATTTGCCAGTGCGGCTGCCTCCTTCACCGCCGCGAGCGCCTCGATGAGCGCGGGGAACTCGCGAAGTGCGGTACCGGTGATCGAGAAGTTCTCCACGGCGCGCAGCGTCTGCACGCCGTACAGCGCGTCGTCGGGCACGTCGCGCTCGCCAAGGAGGTCGTGCTCCTTGCGGGTGTTCGTGCCGCCGAAGCCGAGCGTGCGTCCGCGGCCTACGAGCGTTGCGTCAACGGCGGAGAGGCGCTGCTTGATCGCGCGCGCCGCGCGGCTCACGAGCGCCGCGTACAGCGTGGGCGCCTCCTTCAGCATGTCCTGGATCTGCTGCTGCGTAAGGATGTAGACGCGCGTCCGCGCGATCGCTCGTGCGCTGGTGCCGTGGATGGAGTCGTCGAGCAGCAGTCCCTCACCGACTGCCTCGCCGGCGCCGAGCGTGGCGAGGCGCACCGGGCGGACGTTCACGCCCTTCTCGATGGCGACGGCTCCCACGCCGATGATCGCCATGAGTTGTCGAGGCTGGCCTTCCGCGAACAGGAGGGCGTCGCACTCGTAGTCCACGACCTGCACGAGTCGCGAGAGTTGGTGGACGGCGGTGTCGGTGAGGCCGTCGAGGAATTTGAGGCCGCGCAGGGCGTCCCGCTCGGTGCTTGACATGGTGATAAGGTAGCGCGCCGTGCTATGTTTGCCGCGTCCAGGGAGCCAGATGACCATATCGAGACGCACCTTCCTCGAAGCCGGCGCGCTGTCCGCCGTCGGCCTTGCCCTTCCGAGCTCGACCAGCGCGCAACAGTCGCGGCGCGCCGCTTCGCGGCCGGCCGTCGTCGCCAGCGCGAACGGCCTTCGTGGCGCCCGCCGCGCTTACGACATGATGACGCAGCAGGGCGCCGACCCACTCGACGCGGCCATCGCCGGCGTCAACATCCAGGAGCTCGACCCCGACGACCAGTCCGTCGGACTCGGCGGACTCCCGAATGCCGAGGGGGTCGTGCAGCTCGACGCGAGCGTGATGCATGGTCCCTCGCGGCGCGCGGGCTCCGTCTCGAGCATCGAGGACATCGCGACGCCGTCACTCGTCGCGAAAGCCGTGATGGACCACACCGACCACGTGATGCTCGTCGGGCCGGGCGCGCGCCGCTTCGCAATCGAGATGGGGTTCACGCCGCAAAACCTGCTCACCGAGAAGAGCCGCAAGGACTGGCTGCGCTGGCGTGCGACGCTCAACGCGAACGACGCGTGGCTCAATCCTCCCGCACCGCCCGAACGGCCCCCATTTCGCCAGACGGACGAGGACGACGGCTCCCACGTCTTCCGCGACGAGCGCGGCATCCCGCACACATATGGAACCGTGAACATCTGCGCCGTCACCGCCAACGGCGACATCGGCTCCGTCACCACCACGAGCGGCATGTCGTGGAAGGTGCCGGGCCGCGTCGGCGACAGCGCGATCATCGGTGCGGGGCAGTACTGCGACAACGACGTCGGCGCCGCGGGCTCGACGGGCCGTGGCGAAGCGAACATCAAGGTCTGCGGCGCGTTCCTCGCCGTCGAGTTCATGCGGCAGGGGGTGTCGCCGGAGGCGGCGCTCATGAAGGTGATGGAGCGCGTAATCGCGATGACGGAGAAGCGCCTGCTCGACGACCGCGGGCGGCCGTACTTCGACCTCAACTTCTACGCGATCAACAAGCGTGGGGAGTTCGCAGGCGGGGCGGCGTACCAGGGCAGCAACTACGCCGTGTGCGATGCACAGGGCGCACGGCTGATCGACGCGCCGTACCTCTATACGCGAGACCAGCGGCCGCGCCCCCGCTGAATGTCAGGATGACAGCTGCGCTAGCGTTTCGCCTTCAGCCCGGCCACGAGCTTCGATAGCCGCTCCGATGCGCTCCCGAGCGAGTTCGCAGCGGCCGCAATCTCCTCCGTGCTCGCGCTCTGCTCCTGGCTGGATGCCGCGACCTGCTGCATCGCCGCCGCGAACGAGTCCGTTCCTCCCGCCAGCACCTCGAGTCGCGCCGTGATCTCGGCCACGAGCCCGCCCGTCGCCGTCGATGCGCTCGCAATCGTCTCGGTCCACGCCTCGGATTCCGCGACGGCGTCCTCGATGTGCGCAAACGATTCCGATGCGCTCGCCGTCGCCCGACGAACCTCATCGGCGGTCGAGACGGCGCGATCGGCCGAATCGCGCGAGGACTGGATCCCCTTCAGCACGCCCTTCATCACCTTCCCGGTGTGCTCGGCGGCGTCGGTGGACATCGTTGCGAGACGTCGGACCTCGGCTGCGACGACCGCGAATCCATGTCCGTGCTCTCCTGCGCGCGCCGCTTCCATCGCCGCATTCAGCGCGAGGAGCTTCGATTGGCGGGCGAGGCTGCGCACGAGCGTGACGAACGACCGGATCTCCTCACTCGCGGAGCCGAGCTCCACGATCGCGGCGTTGCTCGAGTTCACCTCGAAAGCGAGCGAGCCGAGCGATTCCGCGCTGGCAACGAGGCCGGCGCGATTCTCGACGGCGAGGGAGCGCAGCGCCGTGTTCCGCGTGATGCCGAGCCGCGCGCCCTCGTCCAATTCGACCGCGAGTCTCTTGAGGGCCTGCGCCGATCCCGCGAGTGATGCAATCGTCTCAGCCATCGTCGTCGCCTGATGCGACAGGTCGCTCGCGGTGCTCGCGATCTCGCCGGCGGTGGCCGCCATCTCTTCCGAGCCCGCCGTGATCTCGCTCGACATCGCGTTCGTCTCCCGTGCCGACGTCGCGATCTCCGTCGCGAGCCGGCGCAACTCGAGGATCATCGCGCCGACCGCGCGGTTCAGCCGACCGATTTCGTCGTCCACGACGGACTTCTCGAGGTCGAGCGAAAAGTCGCCCGCGGCCACCGCCTCGGCCGCCTCGGCGAGGGCCATGGCGGGCTGCGTGATCCGGCGCTTCAGGAAGCGATTCATCGCCAGCAGCAGCAACAACAGGATGACGATGAGCGTCGCGACCCCGCCGACGAGCGCGATGCGCATGGTGCGGAAGGGCGCGTCGATCGCGCTGGAGGGAAGGTGGGAGACGACGCGCCAGCGTCCGCTGTTCACGAGTTCCGTCGCGGCACGCGAGGAAGTGTTGTCGAGCATGGCCGCGCTCACGCCGCTCCCGCCAACGTCCAGCACGCCCTGTAGCTGTCGTCCGACCGCCGTGGAGTCGGAGCTCAGCAGCACGGTGCCGGTCGAGTCGAGGACATCGAGCCGAACGCCCGCGCCCGCGGAGGCGAGCGAGGCGACCAGAGGCGCGGCGCTGAAGGCGAGCTTGATGACCCCGACCTTCTCGCTTCCGTCCTGCACCGCGGCCGCGATGGAGAGCGTCGTCTGGCGCGCCGATGAATCGAACGCCGCCGTCGCGGGTGAGATGCCGTCCTTCCACGCAGCCTGCCACCACTCCTCGTCACCTTGTACGAAGTCCGATGTCCGCTGCGTGGTGATCGCGTTGTAGCCGTTCGCATCCGTGACCTGGATCTCCGCCGCTTCGGTCTCGGTGAGGATCGCGCGGAGAAACTCCCGCGCATCCGGAGCCACCGACAACGAGCGGTCCTCAGCGAACCGCACCTCGAGCGCTGGAATGGCGCCGCCGACGATCCCGAGTGCGCGCGAGCGCGCGGTGCCCTCGCGCGCCGCGGCAGTGACCGATGGAGCGCGGCCGAGGACCTTCGCCAGGCGCGCGCGGTCGGCGAGGGCGCCGTCGATGACGAGGAGGCCACGCCCGGCGGCGTCCGTGATACGTGCGTCGCCCTGGCGGTTGATGTCGCGGCTCAGGAAGACATTCGCGGCCGTGCCGAGAATGGCGATGACGACGGCGCCGCTGACGCCCGCCCACGCAAGAAAGCGCTGGTGCAGGGATGGCGCGGAGCGGGCCCGGATGGGCGCGGCGAGCGTGTTGAGCGGCATCGAGGGAGAAATCTACCGAGGCGGGGAGGCCCTGCGTCGGGCGACGTATAGTATGACGCGCACGCGCGCCGTGCTTGAATGCCCCCCGTGCCGGGGTAAATTGCGCGCAGTGAGGCAACCGACATGACAGAGACAGCACCAACGACCCACCCGGCGGGCGACCTGCCGCCCGGGTATGATCCGGCCGTCATCGAGCGGAAGTGGCAAGCGCAGTGGGCCGCAACGGGCGCGAACTCCCCCGACCTGAAGAGCGGCGCGAACCCATTCTACGCGCTCATGATGTTTCCGTACCCGAGCGCGGAGGGGCTCCATGTCGGCAACCTCTTCGCGTTCACGGGGAACGACATCTTCGCGCGTTTTCAACGGCTGAAGGGGCATACCGTGTTCGAGCCGCTCGGATACGACGCCTTCGGCATTCATTCTGAGAATTTCGCGATCAAGGTCGGCGTTCATCCGAGCGAGCTGATTCCCCGGAATATCGACAACTTCCGGCGGCAGCTTCAGCGTGCGGGGTTGATGGTCGATTGGACCCACGAGCTCTCGACCACCGATCCGGGTTACTACAGGTGGACCCAGTGGGTGTTTCTCCAGCTGCACAAGCGCGGGCTCGCCTACAAGAAGAAGGGCGCCGTGAACTGGTGTCCGGTGGACAAGACCGTGCTCGCCAACGAGCAGGTCGTGGGTGGCGAGTGCGAGCGGTGCGGCGCCGTCGTGGAGCAGCGGTTCCTCGAGCAGTGGTTCTTTCGCATCACCGATTACGCCGGCCGCCTCCTCGCGAACCTCGATGGACTCGACTGGTCCGACAGCACGCGCACCGCACAGCGGAACTGGATTGGCAAGAGCGAAGGCGCCGAAATCGCATTCGTCGTCCAGGACGTGATGGAGTTCGCCGGGAGCGCCACCGCGTCCGCGGGGCAGTCCGGCGAAGTCACGGCCAAAGCGCTGGACATCAAGGTGTTCACCACGCGCGCCGACACCCTGTTCGGTGCGACGTATCTCGTGCTCGCACCCGAGCACCCGATGGTGCCGTCGCTGGCGACCGACGAGCAGCGTGAGGAAGTCGAAGCGTACATCGCGGATGCCTCAAAGCAGGACCTCGTCACGCGAAAGACGACGGCGTCGAAGGAGAAGACCGGCGTCTTCACTGGCGCGTATGCCACCAATCCCGGCACGGGCGATCCCATCCCGATCTGGATCGCCGACTACGTGTTGATGGAGTATGGCACCGGCGCAATCATGGCCGTGCCGGGTCACGACGAGCGCGATTTCGAGTTCGCGACGAAGTTCGACCTGCCAATCATTCGGGTGGTGTCGGGGCCGGGCGACACTGTGGTGGGCGAGGCGTTCACCGGCGTTGACGCATGTCACCTCGTCAATTCAGGCCGGTTCAATGGGCTGAGCGTCGATGACGGCAAGACCGCCATCGTCACCGAGCTCTCGGCGCATCATGCTGCCATTCCGGTGGTGAATTACAGGCTGCACGATTGGTGCATCTCGCGGCAGCGCTACTGGGGTCCGCCGATCCCGATCGTGTACTGCGATACGTGCGGCGCGGTGCCGGTGCCAGAGGACCAATTGCCCGTCCTGCTGCCCGAGCTCGAGGACTTCCGCCCCGACGACTCTGGCGTGAGCCCGCTCGCTCGGCATACCGACTGGTATCACACACAGTGTCCGAGTTGCGGAGGTGAGGCGCGTCGTGAAACCGACGTCAGCGACACCTTCCTGGACAGCGCGTGGTATTTCCTGCGCTATCCGAGTTCGGAGCGCGGTGATGTGGCGTTCGATGCGGAGCTCACGAAGAAGTGGTTGCCGGTGACGAGCTACATCGGTGGCAACGAGCACGCGGTGCTGCACCTGCTGTACTCGCGCTTCGTCACGATGGTGCTGAAGGACGCCGGGCACATCGACTTCGAGGAACCGTTCGTCAAGTTCCGCGCGCATGGGATGATCGTGCGCGAGGGCGCGAAGATGTCGAAGTCGAAGGGGAACGTCGTGAATCCGGACGACTACATCAATGAATGGGGTGCGGATTCGTTTCGGACGTACTTGATGTTCCTGGGACCGTACGAGGAAGGCGGCGACTTCCGCGACAAGGGAATTTCTGGGGTCAAGCGGTTTTTAGACAGGTTGTGGCGCTCAGTGCATGCTGCGCGAGCCGATGGGGCGCGTGATGCCGACGTCGAGCGGAAGCTGCACCAGACCATCAAGAAGGTTGGGGAGGACATTCCCAAGCTGTCGTACAACACCGCGATTGCGGCGATGATGGAGTTCATGAACGCGATGCGATCGGGTGAGCGGACGCCGTCGGTGGCCGAGGTGCGGCCGCTGGTGCAGATGGTGAGCCCATTTGCGCCGCACATCGCCGAGGAGCTGTGGTCGGTGCTCGGCAACAGCGGGAGTGTGTTCGATGCGGGGTGGCCGGCGTATGATGAGGCGCTCGTCGTCGAGGACCGCGTGACGATGGCCGTTCAGGTGAATGGAAAGACGCGCGGGACGATCAGCGTGGCGAAGGGCGTGGGTCAGGAGCAGGCAATCGAGTCGGCGATGGCGGATGCAGGGATCGCGAAGTTCGTGACTCGGCCGGCGAAGAAGGTGATCTTCGTGCCGGGGAGGATGTTGAACATCCTCGTGTGAGGAGCGAAGGAAGCCAAGCGGCTCCGGCGTGCGGGAATATGGTGACGGATTCCGGAATGCCGGACAGCACGTTCCGGCATGCGCATACCGATAAGGAGGCGAGGGCCATGCACATGGCGCAGGAAACCCACCAATGGACGCGCGCTGATCTCCAGCGGCTGCCCGACGACGGCAACAGGTACGAAGTGGTTCGCGGGGAGTTGTTCGTGACACCGGCGCCCCGTGCCCGGCACCAGGAGCTCATCGTCGTCCTCGCACGGCATCTCTCGCGCTATGTCGATGCACATGCACTCGGCAACGTGCACCAGGCGCGCTCGGTCATGGTGTTCGACGGAAGCGAGGTGGAGCCGGACCTCATGGTGCGCGAGAAGGTCCCGCCACCGCCGCCCGAATGGGAGGACGCGCCGCTCCCGTTCCTGGTCATCGAGGTGCTGTCAGGCTCCACCCGACGTCGCGATCAGGTCCAGAAGCGCTCGCTCTACCTCGATGCCGGCGTACTCGAGTACTGGATCGTCGATGGCGAGCATCGGTCGATCCGCGTCGTTCGTCCGCAGCGAGACGACGAGGTCGTTACCGATGAGCTGCGGTGGCACCCCGCAGGTGCCAGCGAGCCTTTCGTGCTGGACGTTGCCAGCATGTTCCGCGAGGCGCTGGGCTAGCACTGCTCGCGAGTGTCAGTAGCGCCAGCTAACATGCTGGCGATGCCGTCTTCCGACTGCCATACCTCGCGATCATGTCCGAGCGCGGGATCCAGCCGCCCGAGAAGGTCGATCGCTTTGGAGCGCGATGGGAGCCGCACGCTCGAGCACCCCGTTGCCGACGATGCGTTGGCGCGCGCGCGGGTGAAATGAGATGGCTCGTCACGCAATGACAAGGTGACGGACGCCGGTCTGCTCGGTTGCAGGTTGCCGCATGCGACCTTGCCGATTCCGCCCCTTGCCGAGCAGACTATGGCCATGCCTGCGATTCATCGCCGTTGGACACGCGAACAGGTGCTGGACCTCATCGACGAGTCCCGCGCGTGGCCGCGCTACGAGCTCATCGACGGCCAGCTGCTCGTGACGCCGTCGCCGGGTGATCCACACCAGCTGGCTGTACTCGAGCTACTCCTCGTGGTCTCACCATTTGTCGAGCGAGAGGGCCTCGGGTTGACGTTCACTTCTCCGTCAGACGTCGCCCTCCGCGAAGACACCATCACCCAGCCCGACGTCTACGTGCTCCCGGCCGGTCCGGAGGCCGAAGCGAAAGGCCTCGTCTGGTCGGAATTGAGCACGCTCCTGCTTGCGGTCGAGGTACTATCGCCAAGCAGTGTTCGCACCGACCGTGTGACGAAACGGGACTTCTATATGGAGTCGGGCGTCGCGGAGTATTGGGTTGTGGACCTGGACGCGCGGATCGTCGAGCGATGGCTGCCGCGGCGCGATACACCGATCGTGGAGCGCGCAACCCTCGCGTGGCATCCCCCCGGCGCCATTTCGGCGCTATCCACCGAGCTTCCCACCTTCTTCGACCGCCTGCGCGAGAAATCAGCGTGGGCACGGAAGGCGCGCGCCCGCCACTGAGCCGGCAGCGTGCGTTCAGCCAGGTTGCCGGGCGCATCGCTCGGCTGCCACTACCACCTCCGCGGCCTTCGGCTTCGCCGTGAACCACACCACGCGCTCGTCGCCCACCGCCGTCGTCAACGCGTCGCGCTGAGCGCCCACGGCAAGGCCGCGATAGACGACGAGCACGAGGTGGCCCAGCCCAGCCGCCGCAACCTTGCGCGCCTTCTCGGCCAGGTACTCCGGCGTCCAGAACCCCACGATCTCCACGAGCGCCTCCCTGCCGTCGGCATGACGGAGCGTAAAGTCGGGAAGAAACAACGCGCCGCCGACGTCCACCGGCGTCACCTCTCGCAGCAGCTGCCACCCACCCCGCTCGGCGCCAAACCGCCGTCGGAAATCGCTCGTGGCCGTCTCCGATTGCATCCGAGAGACGGCCAGCGAACCCCGCGATGAGTCGATTCATTCGGCAGAGTTCCTCGCGCAGGACCGCCTCGTCGCGGGAGGTCCAGTAGCCTCCTTCGTCGAACACCTCGACCGCGATGCCGAGCGCGATGGCGCGATCGAGGAGTGCGATGAGCGACGTGTGACAGGTCACGAAGTGCGCCTCGCTCACGACGGCCGCATACTGCGTCTTGCAGAAGGCCGTCCAGTGCCACGCGTTGTCGGACCGGACGAGCGCGAACGTTGCCGTTTCGCAGCCCCTGCCAGGGTCGATCATGAACCCGCGCGCGGACGAGGCGTCCTCGGTCTGCAGGCTCGCCCAGAACTCGAGCCACGGCGATGCGGAGCCGGTGAGTGGGGTGACGTCCGCGAACGGCAGTCCGCGCGCGGCATCGCGGAGGTCGGTGAGCACGCGGTCCACGTCGTCGGCGGTCGCCGAACCGGGCAGGCGAAGCTCGTAGTGTAGTGTGAGTCCCATGGGCCGATGATAGGCCGGCGTGGTGCAGCGAGCGTGACCGATATAGTGCGCACCGTATCGATCCATTGCGCGCGATTTTGATGATGCTCGGTGCCGCGCTCCATGCGAGAATGGAGCATGGCGCGTCCAGGCGATGAGATCGTACAGGGGTTCCGGAAGCAGCTTGCGGGGGAGATCGTCCGCGCCCTTCCTCCGCGGGCGGAGTTTGTCGTGGCGCCGAGCTTTGGGATTCCGCAGCCGCGGATGTCGGAGCTGAATCGCGGGCTGGTGGATCGATGCTCGATGGAGTGGCTCATTCGGAGGATCCATCGGAT
>JBKJMP010000605.1:0-2806 GCA_046596395.1 Gemmatimonadaceae bacterium | reverse complement strand
GGGGCGCGTTCCGCCGATCGCAACCGCCGCACTATCTTGCTAGCATCCTCCTCAACCCCTGTTTCCCATGATTCGATCCGCTCTCGTTCCGTTCGCCTTGACAGTACTCGCCGCCGCGACAGCAACGGCGCAGTCCCCGCTCCGCGCGGCGCCGAGCCCTCGCGCCACGGCCGAAGTCGTGCTCAGCATCCCGCGCCCGATGGGAAGTCCCGCTCCCGCGGTCGCCCCCGCGCCGACCGTCATTCGCCTCGACTACGGCCAGCCTGTTCTCCGCGGACGTCGCCTGCACACCGACAGCCTCGTGCCCTATGACAAGCCGTGGCGAACGGGCGCGAATGCCAACACAACGCTGACCACCGACGTGGACATCCTCCTCGCCGGCGCGACCGTGCCGAAGGGCACGTACGTCCTCTATACCATCCCTTCCGCCGCCGGCTGGAAGCTCGTGGTGCAGCGCAACGTCGGGCAGAACCCGGGCGACTACGCTGATGCGAACGACGTCGCCCGCATCGACCTGTCGCATGCTTCCCTGATGCACCAGACGGACGCGCTCACCATGTGGCTGCTTCCATCCACCGAGGCCGGGCCGGCGAAGGGTGAGCTCCGCTTCGAGTGGGGATTGAGCCGGCTCAGCGCGCCCTGGTCGGTGAAGTAACACTTGAATATCCTCGTCCTCAACGCCGGTTCGTCGTCGGTCAAGTTCCAGCTCGTGGGCACGGACGAGGGACGGATCGCCAGCGCCACGGACCGGCGCATGGCGCGCGGACAGATTGAACGCATCGGCGGTCAGGCCATCCTCACCCTGACCGCCGAAGGGCGCGGCAGCGAGAAGACGACGGCGGCGATCCGCGATCACACCGCGGCGATCGAGCACATCATCGCGTGGCTCGTGAGCGACGAGTCCGGCGTGCCGATATCGAGCGTGGGACAAATCGAGGCGGTGGGGCACCGAGTCGTTCATGGCGGCGAGCAGTTCAAGTCCTCCACCCGCATCGACGACGACGTCCGGCGCGCACTCGGCGAACTCATCGAGCTCGCGCCGCTCCACAATCCGCACAACCTGCGCGGCATTGCCGCTGTGCGTGGCGTGCTCGGTCCGGACGTCCCGCAGGTCGCGGTGTTCGACACGGCGTTCCACCACACGCTCCCGGAGACGGCGTACATCTACGCCATCCCGTACCAGCTCTACCGCCGGCATCGAGTGCGCCGCTACGGCTTTCACGGGACGTCGCACCGCTACGTGGCGTACCGCTATCGCCAGCTCACGGGCCGTACACACGAGGAGACGAAGATCATCACGCTCCATCTCGGCAACGGGGCGTCGGCGTGCGCGATCGACGCTGGACGGTCGGTGGATACGTCGATGGGGTTTACGCCGCTCGAGGGACTCCCGATGGGCACGCGGTCGGGCGACCTCGATCCCGCAATCCTCGACTTCATCGGCATGAAGGAAGGCCTGAGCCTCGGCGAGATCGACTCGCTGCTGAACAAGCAGTCGGGGCTGCTGGGCGTCTCCGGACTCACGGCCGACATGCGGGAGCTACTGGCCGAGGAGGCCGAGAATGGCGATCGGCGCGCGCGCCTGGCGATCGACCTGTTCTGCTATCGCGTGAAGAAGTACATCGGCAGCTACCTCGCGGCGATGAACGGTGCCGACGCCGTCGTCTTCACGGGTGGCATCGGCGAGAACTCGGCCGAGGTCCGCGCGCGGATGTGCCGCGGGCTGGAGTGGCTGGGCATCGACGTCGATGGGGCGAAGAACGAGTCGCTCCGCGGGGAGGGCCGTATCGACCGCGACGGTGCCCGGGTCCAGCTCTGGGTGATCCCCACCGACGAGGAGTTGCTGATCGCCCGCGATACCTGGAGAGTGGTTACGGGCGCACAGATGAGATATTGACGGTGGCGGCACGCGGGACGGGCCACGTGAAGCGTGCGGCGTGCGGCGGACGGGACGCGACTGCGGGACGCTTCTACTAGGCCCGCAGTCCGCAAGACGCCAACCGCAACCGTCCGCCGCACGCCGTATGCGTTCCGTGGCGCAGACGCGTACCGCCACCGTCGGGTTCAAATCTCAAGCGGGCCGCCCAGTTGCGTGGTATTCTTGGTGACGTATGCAGACCCGATACAAGCCCGTTCTCAAGGAGTCCCCTCAGTGACGATGAAGCCGCGCATGTTCAAGCGCCGTGACGACCCGGCGTACCTTCAGGCCATGCGGGAGGCGAAGGAGCAGTTCGACGCCGAGATCGCCAAGAACTCGATGAAGAGCCGCGGACGCCCGCCTGCCGTGAAGACGGCGCCGGCGAGCTCGAAGACCGTGACCATCGTGCCAGACGTCGAGGATTTGGATGACGTCGCGGACGTGATCGCGGAGGCCGAGGCTGAAGAGGACGGGGAGGAGGGGGACGAGATCGAGGAAGTGAAGCCATCGAAGGGCGCCAAGGCGGCGACGCCGGCTCCGGCGAAGTCCGCGAAGGCTGCGGCGCCGGCCAAGGGCGCGAAGGCCGCGAGCCCGGCGAAGCCTGCCAAGGCCGCGAAGACCGCGAAGAAAGCGAAGACCACGAAGACCACGAAGACCGCGAAGACCGCGAAGCCACTGGCCAAGGCGGCCAAGCCCACGAAGCTCGCCAAGCCGGCGACGTCCGCGAAGGGAGCAAAGCCCGCGAAGCCAGCCAAGTCGGCGAAGCGCCGCTAGGGAATGGGCAAGCGTCCCATCGGACGCTTGCCGATCCCCTTCTCCTTCATGAGCCGCTCGATTGCATCAGGCTCCTCGGGGGCCAGCGTGGAGAGATTCTCCACGCCGGTCTCC
>JBKJMP010000165.1:0-5202 GCA_046596395.1 Gemmatimonadaceae bacterium | reverse complement strand
TGAAGGCGGTGCAGCTCGGCCCGAACAATGGCGTGGCGCTGCGCGAGTTGGCGAGTACCCTCTTCGCTGCGCAGAACTTCGACGGCGCTCGCACGTTCTATATTCGCGCCATCAAGGAAGACAGCACCGACCGGATGGCGCAGGGATTCCTCGGCTGCTCGCTCGTCCGACTGGGACGTCTCGAGGAAGGGGCACGGTGGATCGGTCGCGCCGGCACAGGGGCGTGGAGTGCATGCACACCGCAGCCGGCGGGCATGCAGCAGCAACCCGTAATGCCGCCGTGACGGTGACGAACCCGAGCTCCGCTCGGAAGGCCGCTTGATCTCCTTCACGAACGTCAGCAAGAGCTACCGGAGCTGGAACTGGAAATGGCGGGGGACCTCCGGGATGGGACGGGAGGTCCTCGCACTGAGCGACTTCTCGCTCGACCTGCGCGAGGGCGAAGTGTTCGGGCTCGCGGGTCCGAATGGCGCGGGCAAGAGCACGCTCATCTCCCTGCTGCTCGGCTACCTCGGCCCGACTACGGGCGAGGTGCGGATCGCCGGACTCGATCCGCGCCGCTATGTCGAGACGTTCGGCGTGGGATATCTGTCGGAGCTCATCAACGTCCCTCCGGCGTGGCGCGTGTCCACCGCGCTGCACCGGTACGCATTGCTTGCCGGGGTGCCGCGTGATTCGGCCCCCCGCCGCGTGGGCGAGGCGATCGAGATGCTCGGGCTCGACGAGCACCGCAACAAGCGCGTCCGCCAACTCTCCAAGGGCAACCTCCAGCGCCTCGGCCTCGCGCAGTCGCTGTTGTGCGAGGAGCGCGTCGTCGTGCTCGACGAGCCCACGCACGGGCTCGATCCCGTGTGGACGCAGCGCTTTCGCGCCGTGGTGACCGCACTGCGGCGTCCGGAGCGCACGATCCTGATCGCTTCGCACAACCTCGACGAGCTCGCACGGCTGGCCGATCGCGTGGCGATCATCGACCGGGGGCGGCTCCAGCGCATCGTGGACGTACGCGCCGTGGAGCGCGACGTGACCGAGGGGGCGCCCTATCGCCTCGTCGTCGCGCGCGGTGAGGACCGGGTGATGTCCGTCTTTCCGGCCGCGCGCCTCATTGGGCTCGGCGAGTACGAGCTTCGAGACGTCTCGCTCGACGCGATCAATCAAGGTGTGGTCGCGCTGATCAAGGACGGCGTACTCCTGAGCGCCGTCTTTCCGGTGCACTCGGCGCTCGAGCAGCAGTTTCGCGAGGCGGTCGGCGTGGGGAGGTCGTCTCAGTGACCGCGCCCATCACACCACTCGAGCCTCGCCGGCGCGGCCAGCTCGGCGCATACGGACTCTGGCAGCTGCGCGACTATCTCATCGATCGCGGCCTGCCAACGGTCATCGTGTGCACGCTGTTCGGGTACCTCACGGTCGCGCCAGGCCTGCCGCGGGTGCGAGCGAACGTCGAGAACCTGCCGCAGGCGCTGGTCACGAAGTGGGGGGGCGTGGACGGCGCGACCGCCATGCTCATGCGCGACTTCAATGAAGCCTTCCTTCGCAACTTCCTCGGCGTCGTGATCTTCCTCGGTGCGCTGTTCGCGATGAACGGCATCGTGGCCAACGATCGCAAGCAGGGGTTCTATCGCTTCCTGTTCGCCAAGCCGATCACCCCGATGCGGTACTACGGCCAGGCGTTCCTGATCCACTGGGCGGGTTTCGTGGCGATCGCGTCTGGACTCGCGCTCCTGTACGGTGCGCTCGTGTGGCCGATCCTCTCGTGGCCGCTCGTGTGCGTGTTTGCGCTGATGTCGGTGACGTATGCGGGGATCGCGTTTGCACTTTCCGCGGCGGCGCGCTGGGACTGGTTGTCGCTCTTTGCCGTCACAGTGCTGTCGAGCTACGTATGGGAAACGTACGGCGCATCCACCGCGGCACTCGCCAGGCTTCGCTACCTCCTTCCGCCGCTGAACCGCACGGCGGAGGTGTACGGTGCCGTCGCGAAGGGGCTGCCCCTCGACTGGCCGCTGCTGGAGTGGTTCGCGGCCTACGGCATCGCTTGCTACATCATTGGGCTCGTGGTGCTGCGGTACCGGCGCCTGGCCATCGTCTAAGACGGGCCACTCCCGAATTCCAGGCAGTACTTTTCCTCATGCACTCAGACCTCTCCGTCGCGCTCGATCCCGCGACCGTTCGCCGGACCGTCCTTCCCAACGGGCTCACGGTCCTCATTCGTCGCGACCCCTCGGCGCCGGTCGTCGCCATCGTCACGTACGTCCGGGCTGGCTATTTCGACGAGACCGATGATGTCGTGGGCATCTCGCACGTGCTCGAGCACATGTTCTTCAAGGGCACGCCGACGCGCGCCGTCGGAGAGATCGCGCGCGAGACGAAGGCCGTCGGCGGATACCTGAATGCCGCGACGATCTACGATCACACCGTCTACTACACGGTGATGCCGTCGTCTGGCTTCGAGAAGGGGCTCGATGTCCAGTTCGATGCGTATGCGAATTCGATCATCGATTCCGACGAGCTCGCGCGCGAGCTCGAGGTGATCATCCAGGAGGCGAAGCGGAAGAGCGACAACCCGGGCGCCGTCGTCACCGAGACGCTGTACGAGATGATGCACGATCACCATCGCATCCGGCGGTGGCGCATCGGGCGCGAGCCCGGCCTGCGCACGATCGATCGCGAGGCGATGTTCGCATTCTACCGGAACTTCTACCACCCTGGTACCACCGTGCTCACGGTGGTGGGTGACGTCGATCCCGACGCAGCATTGCAGGCGATCACCGCCCGCTACGGGGCGCTCGACGCCGGAGCGCCGCACCGCAGTCCGGGCCCCGCGGAAGCAGGTCCGTCGGGCTTCCGGTATCGCGAGTGGAGCGGCGACATCGGGCAGACGCAAGTGGCGTTCGGGTGGAGGACGCCACCAACGCTCGATGCCGCAACGCCGGCGCTCGACATGCTCTCGATGGTGCTCGCGGGCGGGCGCGCGTCGCGACTCTACCGGACGGTGCGCGAGCGCAAGCTCGTCACGAGCATCTCGGCATACGACTACACCCCCACGACGCTCGGCGTGTTCGTCGTGCACGCCGAGATGCCGGCGGAGCGCGCCGCCGATGCGGTGCAGGCGATCTGGGCTCAACTTCGCGCCCTGCGTGATCACGGCGTGAGCGAGTCGGAACTCGTACGTGCGCGCAGCCTCTACGAGTCGCGCTGGGTGCGTCGCCTCGAGGACATGGAGGGCCAGGCGAACTACCTCGCGGAATGGGAGGCCCTCGGCGACTGGCGGCGTGGCGAGGAATACCTGGCTCGCGCACTCAGCGTCTCGGCGGACGAGCTGACGGCGATGGCACGACTGTACCTCGACCCCGATCAGGCGAGCGTCGCGATCTATACGACATCGGGCCGACCCTCACTCGCCGAAAACGCCGAGGCGATGCGTGCGTTCCTCGATGCCGCAGCAGTCGCCGAGGTGATGGCGCCGACACTACCCACATTCGCCGCTCCCGCCGTCCACGCGCGCCTGCGCATCGAGCGCGAGGAGAATGGCGTCAGGGTGTATCGCACCGAAACGGGGGTCCCCGTGCTGGTGCGCCGCAAGGCGGGCGCGCTGCTGCACGCGGGCGTGTTCGCACTCGGTGGCGCGCGCGACGAGCCGGCGGACGAGGGTGGACTCACGACGATGCTCGTCCGTGCCGCGATCAAGGGCACGACGTCGCGGTCGGCGGCACAGATCGCGGAGGAGGGGGAGCTGCTCGGTGGCAGTGTGTCCGGCGGGGCGTCCGCGGAGAGCTTCGGATGGTCGATCAGCGTTCCGACTCGGCATGGCGCCGAGGCGATCGCGTTGCTCTCGGACGTTGCGCAGCGGCCGACGGTGCCGGAGGAAGCGCTCGACACCGAGCGCGCGATTGCGCTCGCCGACATGTCGTCGCTGCGCGACGACATGTATCGGTATCCACTGCGCCTGGCGACGCTGGCCGCGTTTGCGGGGCATCCGTACGGCGTGCCCGTCACGGGAGACGAACGGACGTTGCCGGGCATCACCGCGGAGCGCATCCGCGGCTGGCATCGCGCGCGCGTGCTGAACGGACCAGTCGTGCTCGCAATCGTTGCGGACGCCGACCTCGACGAGCTGGCGGCGCTGATTGCGTCGCCGTTCGGCGAGCTACAGGGCGGCGATCCGGTGCCGCTCGACCGCCCGGTGTGGCCGGCGGGGGTGGTGCAGCGGTTGGAGCAGCGCGACAAGGCGCAGACTGCGTTGGCGATCCTGTTTCCGGGCCCCGCGCGGCGCGACGACGCGCGCTTCGCGACCGAGATGATTGCGGGCGTGGCGAGCGGGCTGGGCGGACGCTTCTTCGACGAGCTGCGCGACAAGCAGTCGCTCGGCTACACGGTGCAGGCGTTCTCGAGCGAGCGGACGCTCGCGGGGATGTTCGTGTCCTACATCGCGACGTCGCCGGAGAAGGAGGAGATCGCGCGGCGTGGGTTGCTCAACGAGTTCGCGAAGCTGCGGGACGAGCCGGTGACGGCGCGCGAGCTGGCGCAGGCGCAGACGTACGCGATCGGGACGCACGCCATTCGCCAGCAGAGTGGGGGCGCGGTGCTCGGCGACATGATCGATGCGTACCTGTTCGGCGAACTCCGCGAGCTTGGGGAGTTCGATGCTCGCGTGAGGGCGGTCACTCCGGAATTGATGCAATCGATTGCGCGAACGTACTTCGATGAATCACGTCGCGTCGAGGGATTGATCCGCGGCGTCGGCAAGAGCGTATAGCTCATGTCATCCCGAGCGGCGTTGAGGGATCTGCACTTTTAGATTGGTGCGCCACGTCGGGGCGGGCATTCGTTCCGACGGCCCTTTCGCGTAAAACGCCCGGTGCCGAAACGGCCCGGGCACGCGAAGCCGTATCCACGAACGCCCGCCCCTCGCTGTCCTTTCGTCCTCTCGTCCTCTTCTACTCGGGCCTCCCGATCATCGCGCGACGCGGCGACGATTCGCCCTTTCGCGGCGCTCGGTCCATCATCTCCAGCGAGCGCACGACCGCATCCGTGAGCGGCGACACGACGGTCGGCTCTGTGGCGGCCGAGAATGCCACCCGCTTCGTGGACGCCCCGTTGCTGGCGAAAGCGCTGTACGCGCCGAAGTCCCGCACCGTGAGATCCCACTTCAAGCTGTCCGTCGCCGGGCTGCCGCTGGCGTAGATCGTCACCCACATGTCGGCATTC
>JBKJMP010000493.1:0-8096 GCA_046596395.1 Gemmatimonadaceae bacterium | reverse complement strand
CACCTGCGCAACGCCCGGCAACGCGAGCAGTCGCCGGCGGATGGTCCAGTCCGCGGTCGTCCGGAGCGCCTCCGGGGACTGCGTGCCCGTGAGTCCGATCATGAGGATTTCGCCCATCACGCTCGACACGGGCGCGAGCTGCGGCGCCGCGACTCCCGTGGGCAGCGAGCTCGCGACACTCTGCAACCGCTCGGCGACAACTTGTCGCGCGCGAAAAATGTCCGTACCCCATTCGAACTCCACCCACACCACGGAGATGCCCTGCGCCGTCGAGGAGCGCACCCGCCGGATGCCTGTCGAGCCGTTGACCGCTGTCTCGATCGGGAATGATACGAGCGCTTCGACTTCCTCGGGCGCCATGCCATGTGCTTCGGTGAGCACCGTGACCGTCGGCGCGGTGAGGTCGGGAAAGACGTCCACCGGCATGTCGTAGGCGACGTACGCGCCCGAGACGAGCATCAGCGCCGCGGTGAAGAGCACGACGACGCGATTGTGCAGCGACCACGCGATGACCTTGTTCAGCATCGCCGGCGCCTAGTGCTCGTGGCCATGTGCGGGCACGGCGCTCGAGAGCGACGCGAGTCGCACCTGATATGCCGCGCCCGTCACCACGCGCTCACCCGCCTTCACACCGTCGAGCACGAGCACCATCCCATTCTGCTCGCCGCCGAGTCGCACCTCACGCTTCTCGAACGATTCGCCGTCGGGTTGGACGTACACGATGGAGCGTCCGTCCTCGTCCAGCAGCGCCGTGGCGGGAATGAGCACGCCGCTCGCACGCTGGCCGGTGCGCACCGACACGCGCGCGTTCGATCCGACGCGGATGCTCGCGTCCGGATTGGCGACCTCATACAGTGCGCGCACCGTGCGCGATTGCGGATCGATCACGTTGCCAATCGAGACCGTGCGGCTCGAGAGATACCGCCGCTGGCTTCCTTCTATTAGGAAGGACGCACCGGAGGCCTGCCCGACGAGGGGCGCCTGCGCGGCAGGGACATTCACGCTCAGCCACACCACGCGCGGATCGACGATGGTGAACAACGGCGCCCCTGCCTCCACGCGGCTGCCGGGAGTGAGCGTCCTGCTCACCACTGCGCCACCGATGGGCGCACGGATCACGATTCGGCCGCCAGCGCCTGCCGCGCCGAATCCAGCCAGGGCCTCGCGAGCCGCCTGAAGCCGGCTCCCTGCCTCCTCGAGCCGCCGCGTCGGCGCGGCCTCCGCATCCACCAGTCTCTTCGCGCGGTCATGCTCGTCCTGCGCCTCCCGCAACGCCGCACGAGCCTCGGCAAATGCACTGCCTCCCTCGCCGAGCACCGGCGTGATGATCGCGAGCTGCTGTCCCCGCGCGACGACCTGGCCTGGAACAGGCGACGACGCGACACTGCTCGGATCGACCAGGCCACTGATCGGCGCGGTGACGTCGGCGTATCGTCCCGCGGCTGGCTCGACCGTGCCCGGCGCATCGAAGCTCGCCATCACGCTCCCGGCCTCGGCGAACGCGGTGCGAAAGCCCGGTGTCTTCCACTGCTGCTCCTTGAGGAAACTCACTCCCGCATCGCCGCCCTCCTGTTCGCGTGGCGCATCGGCGGCCTTTGCATACACGCGGAGATTGGGCACCGTGATGCTGTCGCGCGCCTGCGGGCTGTTCACGATGAGCGTGAGGTCATAGACGCCAGCGGACGTGAACTCGGGCGACGGACCATAGATACCAGGCGCACGCGGCGTGTCCTGCGCCACCACCACGGGGGCCCCGCCACCGCGCGGCACGAACCGCAGCGTGATCTTCCCCGAGCGCAGCGGTGCGAAATCGGTCAGGTCCGTCAGGTGCACCGCGAACTTGTCGGGCGCACCGACGATGAGCGCGGGATGCTCCATGAACAGCTCGGTGGAGTCGGTCCAGATCGTGATGGCGCCTCCCGCCGGTTCAGCCGCAGCGCCGACGGTGCTCACGCCCTCGGGATCTCCCGTGCTGCACGCGCCGAGTGCGAGCGTCATCGTCGCGGCGAGGAGCCGGCGCAGTGTGGAATCGGTGATCATCGGTCAGGTCCGGTAGGAGTGCCGACGGCGCGTTCCAGCGCTGCGCGTCGGATGATCAGCTCTGCCTGAAGCGCGGCGTGGCTCGCTTCTGCCTCGCGGTACGCCCGCAGGGCATCGAGCCATTCGAGCAGCGTGATCTCACCTTCCGCGTACGCCACCTGCACGGCGCGAAGTGAGGCAGCGGACTCGGTGCCGAGGTGCGGTGCGAGCAGCGCGAGCTGCGTGTCCGCAGAGCGGTATGCATCGATCGCGTCCGCAACCTCGCGCGCGATCCGGCGTCGTTGCGACTCGATCTCCGTGGAGCGACGGCGCGTCTCGGCATCCGCCGCCTGGATCGCACCAGCGCGGCGGTCCCACACGGGTACGGGGATCGACATTCCCACCACCAACCCGTTCAAGCCCAGGGAGCCGCCAGACATTGCGGACACCCGCTCGGTCTTGAGCCCCGCGGACAGCAAGGGCACCGGCGTTCGCTCGCGCTGCGCGAGTCGCGCGTCGGCCGCGGCCGCATCAGCCTCGAGCGCTGCCACGCGAAGCTCGGCGCGCGATCGAAGCGCGCGAGCCAGCAGCGAGTCGCTCGATACCTCCACTCGCGACGGGGGCATGGAATCCGGCAGCGTGACGTCGCTCGGCCGAAGATCCGCGCCTGCTGGCTGAACGAGCGCGGCAAGCGCCACCCGCGCCGCCCGTTGCGCAAGCACGCCCTCGGCGCGCAGCGTGGCATAGCGCGCGGCCTCGAGCTTCAGCCGTCGGTTGGCGTAGCCCGACACGTCGCCCTCGGCAAGTCGCCGCTCACTCACCCGGATCGCCTCAGCGAAGGCTGCGGTCGCCTGGTCGGCCAGCGACACCCGGCGGTCGGCTGCGAGTGCGAGCGCATACGCGCGTGTCACGTCGAAGTCGAGCTGCGCGGCGATGATCTCGACGCGCGCCTCCGCGGCTGCTCGGCGGCCGATCGCGGCATCGCGTCGCGCCGAGCGCAAGCCGCCGAGCTCGAGCGGCTGCTCGAACACCGCGATGTTCTGCGAGTTCGCCTGCCCGCTGCCCGACGTCTGCTCCCGGTTGACGGCGAGGGTCGGATTGGGATAGGCGCTCGCCTGGCGCTCGCGGCCGAGTGCTGCTGCGACTGCTTCGCGGGCGGCAACCAGCTCGGGGCTCACGCTACGAGCGGCAGCGCGTGCGTCGGCCATCGTGAGTGCGCGTGGGGCTTGCGCGTGGATGGCGAGCGGCACGCACGTGCTCAACGTCGCGATGCCAACGCGGCACACTCGCGCACGCAGGCGAGCAGGCTTCAGGAAATGTCTCGTGAACAACGCTGTACCCTGCCGAGGCTCGGTGTGGGCGCGACGCGGGATGCGCGCGGCCGAGACGGAGCGTTACCGGGGGACGAACGCCGACGGGCCTCGCGCAGTCAGAGCGGTGAGGCGTGGGGTCGGCAGGTCAGCGCGTTGGTGGTGCTCGCAATCGGGGCGGAGGGCCCGTGGACGTATCGCCGCCATCCATCCGCTCCGTTCGCGCGACGGTCGCTGGTGCCGCACTGACGCCGACGGCATCGGGTGCGCGCACGACTGGCGTCGCGGGAGACACGTCGTGTTGGCGCGTCCGCGTCGGCCCGTCGAGTCGTGGATGGTCGTGGCCGTGACCGTGCGCCGGTGCCGATGCACTCCACTCGACGGTAGCGCCAGGTGTGGCGCGATGCTCTCCGTGCTCGGCCGCGTGATGATGCGTTTCGCCGTGTGCCAGCGCATTGCCCGGAGCCGCGAGCGCCGCTGTTGCGGCGAAGAGGGCCGTGAGGATTCGGGCGGTCAGGGAGCGGGGCACGGCCGGAAGGTACTCGCCGACGACGCAGACAGCCAACTGCCTTCGTGCGCGATGACGGCCGGCCGCGGCGAGATCGGGCAACGCGCTACAGGACGAAATACAGGATCAGCACCGCGACGATCACGACCAGCGCGATCGCACCATACCGGCGCAGTACGACATGCACCTTCGGTCCGAGCAGGTAGGCGAGCGCGGCGATCGGCACATACTTCACGGCTCGTCCCACAAACGAACCCAGCACGAACTCCGGAAGCGGCAGGGCGGATGCCCCGGCAATCGCCGTGTAGAGCATGTAGGGAATCGGCGTGTAGCCTGATGTCCCGAGCGCGAGCAACATGTTCTCCGAGTACACGCGCGACACGGCGGCGACATGTTGTGTCAGGCCATACGACTCGAGGAGCGGCTGCACGACGTCAGCGAAGAGCATCGCTCCGAGATAGTAGCCTCCGATACCGCCGACCACCGACGCGACCGTGGCGAGCGCGGCGAACCACACGACACGATCCCGCCGTCCAAGCGTGAGCGCGACGAGCATCGCCTCCGTCGGTCCTGGAAACACCGTCGCCTCGAGCAGCGCCAGCACCACGAGGATCACGGCGCCGGCCGGACGCGCAGCGAGCGCCGTCAGGCGCGCGTCCAGCCCAGAGCTCGCGGGCGCGTCGCCCGGCGTCTGCATGCGTGAGGTTGCGGCCTCCGAGTCGTTCACCCGTGGACGATCCGTGTTGGGGTCGATGGTTCCTGGCGCTACCTGCGTGCGTCATCAGTCGCCATGAAAGATGGCTCGCGTCACAGCGCACGGTGCAGCTCGGCCAACGCTGGGTGGCGCGTCCGGCCGCGAGCGGAAGGACTCCGCGCGGCTGTGTCAGGAGTTTCCCTGAGCCGCGTGGAGGAAACTTCCCAGGAATTCAGCTCAACTCCCGGCGGGCCGCCCAACCAATGAAGCCTATCATCCACATGGGCACCTCGTGCGGCGAAACCGGCCTCGCGCGCGTCGCTCAGGCACGTGCCCGGCCAGCGACATCTACGCGCTGGCGAACTGATCAACCTTTCCGCAACGCTCGCCGAGACGTGATACGACAATGAGACAAGTTCGGCACAGCGACATGCGGGGTACGCCCTGCCGCCTCAATGCAGTCTCCGCGATCGTCCCGCTGCTCGTCCTCGTCGCATCAGCCACGGCAGGGGCGCAGTCCACGCGGTTGGGTGAGTTGTACGCCGAGGTGCAGCGCGACAATCCAAAGGTTGCCGCGGTTCAGGCACTCGTGCGCGCGGCACAGGCACGCGTGCCCGGTGCCCAACGGCCGCCCGATCCCCAGCTCCAGCTCGGCTTCATGAACTACGCGCTGCCCGGGCTCAAGCCGATGGACGTGATCGGGATGACGCAGTTGCAGCTGATGCAGATGGTGCCGCTGGGCGGAAAACTTGGCCTCGCGGGTCGGGTTGCCGGTGCGCAGGCGTCGGCAACCCGTGAACGCGCGCAGGACGTCGTGTGGGAGCTGCGCAGCCAGACCGCGATGGCGTTCTACGATCTCTACGCCACCGACCAGCAGCTGCGCGTGGCTCGCGAAACACTCCGGCTGCTCCAGGACATTGCCCGGACCGCGGAGTCGATGTATCGCGTCGGCGAAGGCCGGCAGGCGGATGTGCTGCGCGCGCAGGTGGAGATCGCGCGCATGGAGGGCGACACCGCGCGCATGCTGGCGATGCGGCAGACGATGGTTGCTCGACTGAATGCGTTGCGCGACGACGACGCGCGCTCGGAGATCGCGAATCTCGCGCGACCGGCATTTCCGGAGACGATACCCGGCCGGTCATGGCTCGACTCGATCGCCGTTGACGATCGCCCCATGATCCGCGCCGGCCTCGAGGTGCTGCGAGGCGCCGATGCATCGTACACGCTGGCGCGCCGCGAGATCATTCCGGATCTCCAGGTGGGCGTGCAGTACGGACAGCAGCGAACGACGATGCCGGGCACCGACGCCATTGGATCCCCCATGGCGACGCGCGTCACCGAGCGCATGGGAAGTCTCATGATCGGCGTGACCCTGCCGATCTTTGCACGCGACCGGCAGTTCCAGATGCGCAACGAGGCAGACGCCATGCGGTTGATGGCAAGTGCCGACGTGGCGGCCATGCGCGCCGACACGCGTGGCCGGATCGGTGAAGCGTATGCGCGGCTGATGCAGGCTCGCACCCTCGCGCGGCTCTACCGGAGCACGGTGCTGCCGCAGGCAGAAGCCACCGTCGCATCGGCGATGTCGGCGTATCGCGTGGGGACCGTCGACTTCATGACCTTGCTCGACAACCGGATGACCGTGAACACGTACCGGCAGGAGCTCTACACGCTGGAGGCCGATGAGGGCAAATCCTGGGCTGAGCTCGAGATGCTGACCGGCCGCCAACTGCTCGACCCGAATGCCACATGAAGCCGACCGTCAAGGGCGTGACCCGCGTTTCGATGCCTGTCGTGGCGGTGCTCGCGGCAATCGGCGCCGTCTACTTCGTCACCCGCGACTCGAATGCACAACCCGCGGCGGAGGCAGGCCATGCTTCGCACGCTGCCGCGAAAGTTGGAGCGGATGGCCCGCGCGCCGTGTCCCTCACGCCGGAGCAGGAGCGGCGCATCGGCGTCACCTTCGCGGTCGCCTCCCTCAGCCGGTTCGAGAAGGAGATTCGCGTCGTCGGGCAGATCGCTTACGACGAGACGCGCGTGAAGACCATCTCGCCGAAGATCGACGGGTGGGTCGAGCAGTTGCTCGTGAATGCAACGGGGCAGGCCATTTCCGTCGGCCAGCCGCTGCTCACCATCTACTCCCCGATGCTCGTGCAAGTACAGGAGGAGATTCTCCTCGCGAAGCGCCTCGCCATCGACGTGGCGGATGGCAGTGACGAGGCGAGGCGAAGTGCCAGCGAGCTGCTCACGTCCGCGCGCCGGCGTCTCGCCTACTGGGACATCCCACCCGGCGAGATCGCCGAGGTGGAGCGCACGGGCAAGGTCCGCAGGACGCTCACGCTGCGCTCGTCTGCCGGTGGATTCGTGCTCGCGAAGAATGTCGTCGCCGGCCAGCGGATCATGGCGGGTGACGCCCTCTACACCGTTGCAGACCTCGGCGTGGTGTGGATGGAGGGCGACGTCTTCGAGCAGGACCTGGGGAATGTCCGGATGGGGCAGGCGGTGCACGCGGAGTTCGAGTCACTGGAAGGCGCACAGCGGATGGGGCGGATCACCTACATCGCGCCCACGCTCGACGCGCAAACCCGTACCGTGAAGGTTCGCGTGGTGCTCCCCAACCGCGACTTCGTGCTCAAGCCGGGGATGTTCGCGACGCTCCGCATCGTGGGATCAGGCCGTTCAGCAGTCCTGAGTGTTCCGCGCGCGGCAGTGCTGTCCACGGGACAGCGGAGCATCGTGTTCGTGCGCGAGGCGGCAGGACATCTCGCCGCACGCGAAGTCGCACTCGGACAAACGAGCGACGACCGCGTGGAGATTCGCCGCGGCCTCGTGGCCGGCGAAACGGTCGTCGCATCGGCCACGTTCCTCGTCGATGCCGAGTCGAACCTCGGCACCTCACTCGGAGGGATGGGCAACATGCCGGGGATGGACGTGAGTGCTCCGCCCAAGGCGCTGCCGAAGAAGCAGGACTAAGCCATGATCGAACGCATCATCGAGTGGGCGGTCCGGAACAAGCTGATCGTCCTGCTCGTCTCGGCGGCGTTGGCGGTTGGCGGTATTTACGCAGTCCGGACGACCCCGGTGGAAGCGTTGCCCGACTTGTCTGATGTACAGGTCATCGTGCAGGCAGACTACAACGAGCAGGCGCCACGGATCGTCGAGGATCAGGTGACGTACCCGATCGCCGCCGAGATGCTCAAGGTGCCAGGTGCGCGGACGGTTCGCGGGTATTCGTTCTTCGGCGTGTCGTTCGTGTACATCATCTTCGAGGACGACACCGACCTCTACTGGGCGCGTTCACGCGTGCTCGAGTATCTGAACGGGGTGCAAGGCAAGCTCCCCGCGGCGGTGAAACCGACCCTTGGCCCGGACGCGACGGGCCTCGGCTGGGTGTACCAGTACGCGCTGGAAGACACGTCGGGCCGCCTGGATCTTGCGCAGCTGCGCGGCGTCCAGGACTGGTATCTCCGGTACGCGCTCACCGCCGTCCCCGGAGTGTCGGAGGTGGCGTCCGTCGGTGGATTCGAGAAGCAGTACCAGGTCGACATCGATCCGGCCAAGCTCC
>JBKJMP010000439.1:0-8637 GCA_046596395.1 Gemmatimonadaceae bacterium | reverse complement strand
GTCGGCGTCGGTGGTGGTGCGGCGCGAGCCGCCGAGGAGCACCACCAAGGCGCCGCCGAGAGGCGCGTTGCGGAGACTATCGAACGCGACCCCGCGGATGGACACGAGGCCAGCTTGGGCGTGTCCGCGCTCGGGGAGCGTGAGTGCGCCTGTGAGGGCGACGAACAGCAGTGCACGCGATGGTCGGGTCACAGTACTCGCGATGACGTCACACGAAGGGTGCTCGGCGGACGCGCCGCCATTCACGGCGCGGCGCTACTGTATACAAACGGACCGCCGTTCGCAATCCGCGCCGTCACGCATTCTCTCGACGACGTATCGCACCGAGCGGTATCTTCCCTGCGGCGTCCTCCCCGGGGGCGTTGGGATACGCCCACCTCACCATCCGACATCGCCATGAAGCTTCGACTCGGAAGCCCCGCGCTCGTCATGCTGTTGCTCGCCGCTCAGCTCACGCTCGCGGCGCAGCGCCGGACGCGCGGTGAACCAGACGCGAACTGGAAGGAGATCGACAAGGCCATCCCGAAGACGACCCTCAAGCTCTCGAACAACGACGTCGCGCGAACGGGACTGACCGCCGTGGTGTCTGCGTTCCGCACGAGCCACCAGACCGCGCTCGACTCCGCACTCGTGCTGCTGAGCGCGGAGCAGAAGACGCTCGCCGCACCGTTGCTTACCGCGCACAGCGCGAACGTGGACGAGATGCTGCGCGAGAAGACCGGCGGTCGCTGACCGCGTGGGCAGTCGCAGACGAAGCATGATGCGCACATTGTCCTTTGCCATCGCCGCAAGCCTTGCAGCAACGGCGTCGTGCAGCAAGCCAGCGACGGCCGATCCGCGCATGGTGTCGCAGTGGATGCACAAGCTCTACGGCGCGATTCGAGCCGAGCGGTTGTCGCCGCCGGTAGCGTCGCGGGTGATGACGTATGCGAGTACCGCGCTCTATGCGGGGCTCGTGGCCAACGATCCCACCGCGCCAACGCTGGCGGGCGCGATGAATGGCATCCCGGAGCTTCCCCGCGCCGAGTCGGGCGAGGAGGTCGATGAGGTGATCACGTCGGTAGTCGCTGAGCGCGTGGTGCTCGACTCGCTGTTGCATGAGGCGCTGCCGACGACGCATGCGTCGTTTCGCGTGTTCTCGGATTCGCTGGTGCAGACGCGCGCGTCGGCGGGCGTAAAGCTCGACGTCCGTACGCGCTCCGAGGCGCTCGGCCGGCGGATTGGGTTGGCGGTCGTCGGCTGGTCGCGTGGCGACGGATTCGACAGTACGCGTGGCAGACCATACGTCGCGCCGGTGGGGCCGGGACTCTGGGTCAACGATGCGCCCGCGACCATCTTCGCCTCGCAGAATCTGTCCGGAGCCAGTGAGTTCATTGCGCTCGACAATCCGGCGAACCAGATGCGGACGGGGAATGCGAGCGATCGCAGCCTCATCCTCAACCGTCCCAAGCGCACGGGCGTGACGACGATGCCTGCGGTGAACATGGCAGGGATGTCCGAGCCATACTGGGGGCAGGTGCGTCCATTCGTGTTGCAGCGCTGGAATGAGTGTCCCGTGCCTGCGCCGCCGGCGTATGCAGTCGACACCTCGTCGGCGGCGTATCGCGACGCGGTGGCGGTTGCGCAGGCCCGCGCCGCGTTGACATCGGACCAGCGTACGATTGCGTTCTACTGGGCGGACAACGCTGGCGAGTCGGGGACACCGGTTGGCCACTGGATGTCGATCGCCAGCCAGATGGTGAGCCAGCGCGGGCTGTCGGCGCCCGAGGCAGCTCGCCTGATGGTGCTGACGTCGGCGGCGATGGCGGATGCCTTCATCGCCTCATGGGGCTACAAGTACAAGTACAGCGTCCACCGGCCCCGCCCGTTCATTCGTAGCGTGATCGATTCCACCTGGGAGCCACTCATTCCCACCCCGCCATTTCCCGAGTATCCATCGGGACACTCCACGCAGTCCGCCGCGGCGGCGAGCGTCCTCACGGCGGTGATCGGGCCCGTGGCGTTCGAGGACAGCACCGGACTTTCGATCGGCAGCGCGGTGCGCCGGTTCGATTCCTTTCGCGCCGCGGCGGACGAGGCGGGCATGTCGCGGGTCTACGGTGGCATTCACTTCCCGTCCGGCAACACGGGCGGGCAGCAACTCGGTCGCTGTATCGGCGACAAGGTCGTCGAGCGATTCAAGGTGACACCGGCGCGATGATGAAGCTCCTCTCGGCGATGGCGGCGGTGGTGATTGTCGCATCGGCACTCGGGTGCTCGGACGCTCCGCCGGAATGGCACCAGGAATCAGGACACCGGTGGCGCGAGCTACGCGTTGCGCGCGGCGCGGCGGAGGGCGGCTTCACGGCAATGACGCGTGGCGCGACGGGCATCGATTTCCAGAACGTCGTGTCCGATTCGTTGCTGCTCGGCAACCGCATCCTGGCGCAGGGCGCCGGTGTGGCGCTCGGAGATGTGGACGGCGACGGCCTCGCGGACATCTTTCTCGCGCGAACCGAAGGATGCAGCGCTCTATATCGCAATATGGGTGGGTTTCGCTTCGAGGACGTGACGACAACCTCCGGGGTAGGTGCGTGCGATCGCCATTCCACGGGCAGCACGTTCGCGGACGTCGATGGCGACACGGACCTCGACCTGCTGCTGCTCGCGACGCGGGGGCCAAACGCGATCTTCGTGAACGACGGCGCGGGCAAATTCACCGAGCGACGCGACCTCGGGCTCGATACGACCGGTAGCGGTGGCTCGACGCTCACGATGGCCGACGTTGATGGTGACGGAGGGCTCGACCTCTACGTTGCGAACTACAAGCCGTACTTCCTCGACGACAGCATCCCGCCGCAGCAGCGCGCATTCAACCAGATGGTGCGTGAGGTCGCGAAAGGCCGATACGAGATCGTGCCGGAGTTTCGAAGCGAGTACAAGCTCGTGATGCGTCCGGACATGGGTGGACTGCGCATGAGCATGCGTGGCGCGCCGGACGAGTTCTATCGCAACGTGGGCGGCCGGTTCACGAAGGTCGAGATGACCGAGCGCTTCCGCGCTCCAGCGGGCAGTGAGGTTGAGGAGTCCTTCACGCTCAGCGCGCGGTTCGCAGACCTGAATGGGGATGGCGCGCCCGACCTGTACGTCACCAACGATTTCGAGGACCTCGACAAGCTCTGGTACAACGACGGCGCGGGCTCCTTCCGGCTGGCTGACTGGAGCGCGCAGCGTCAAGTGAGCAACTCGTCGATGGGAATGGACGTGGGTGACATCAACGGCGACGGCCTCCCCGACTTGTTCGTCGACGACATGCTGAGCAACGACACTCGGCGGCTCAAGACGCAGATTCCGACGCACACGGCCTTGCCGAAGCGGCCAGCCGACTTCGAGACGCCGCTCCAGCAGCAGCGGAACGTGCTGTTCCTCAATCGTGGCGATGGCACGTTCGCCGAGATCGCGCAATATGCCGGCGTTGGGGCGAGTGGTTGGTCGTGGGGCGCGATGTTCATGGACGTCGATCTCGACGGCCGGCTGGACCTCCTCGTCGCCAACGGCAACCTGTGGGACATCATGGACGCCGATGCGCAGGAAGGACTGCAAAACCGGTTGAGCGACGTCCCGTGGCAGCGCACGCGCTGGGAGTTTCCCTCGCTTGCATTGCGCAACGTGGCGTTCCGTAATCGCGGCGACCTCACGTTCGAGGACGCGAGCGCGCGATGGAAGTTCGGTACCGAGGACGACATCTCGCATGCGATGGCGTCCGCGGATCTCGATGGCGACGGGGATCTCGACGTCGTGGTGAACCGGCTGCGCTCACCCGCGCTCGTGCTGCGGAACGATGCGTCGGCGGCGCGCGTGGCGGTGCGACTCGTCGGCGCGGCGCCCAATACACATGCCGTGGGCGCGACGGTTCGCCTCCTCGGCGGCGCGCAGCCGGTGCAGGAGCGCGAAGTCACGGCGGGCGGATTGTACATGTCGCACAGCGACTACCTCGCAACGTTTGCGATGGGAAAATCGGATTCCGCGACGCTGGTGGTCGATTGGCGCGATGGCCGGCGCACGACGATGGCGGTCAAGCCCAATCGCATCTACGAGGTGACGCCGACGACCGCGGGGCCGCGCCCCGCTATCGCGGGCGCTGACACGGCTCCGTTGTTCGAGGACGTGACGGCCCAGCTTGGAGGCCATCGCCATGTCGAGGACAAGTTCGACGATTGGGATCGCCAGTACCTTCTCCCCGACGCACTGTCGATGATGGGTCCCGGCGTCTCGTGGTTCGATTACGATCGCGATGGCCGCGAGGATCTCGCCGTGGGGGCGGGCAAGGGGGGGCGCATCGCACTGTTTCGAAATGAGGGCGGACGTCTCGCGCCGCAGCGGGCGCAGGGACCGGTGGCCGCACAGGATTTCACGTCGCTCCTCGGGATCGCGGATGCCGCCGGCGTGCGCATGCTCGCAGGCGTGTCCACGTGGCAGTTGCGCTCCGAGTCGGAAAGGATCGCGCAGCCGGCCGTGGTGACGGTAGGACTCTCGCGCGGCGGGCTGGCGTCGTCCGCGTCGCACGCCGTTGGCTCGCATGCCGCTGCGACTGGCCCCCTCGCGCTCGCCGATTACGACGGCGATGGCGCCCTCGACCTGTTCGTCGGGTCGCGCGCGATGCCGATGAACTATCCCGCGCCGCCATCGTCTGGGCTCTTCCGCAACGTGGCCGGCACGTTCGTGCTCGATAGCGCCAACATGGGCGTCCTTCGGGGGATCGGGATGGTATCGTCTGCCATCTTCGCCGACGTCAATGGAGACGGACGCGACGACCTCCTGCTCGCGCGCGACTGGGGGTCGATCGTGCTCCTGCTCAACGACGGCCACGGGCGCTTCACCGACGCACCCTCCTGGGGCCTCGGCCGCTGGACGAGCCGCTGGAACGGCATTGCGGCAGGCGACCTGGACGGCGATGGACGCCTCGATCTCGTCGCGACGAGCTGGGGCCGAAACACGGCGACGCCCGCCGACAGCGCGCATCCGCTCGTGATGCTGTTCGGACCATTCGGTGCCGCCGGTGAGATGGAGATGGTGCTCGCCCGCGACGACGCGCGGGTGAAGGGACTCGCGCCGATCAACAGCTATGCGCGCGTGCGCGTCGCGTACCCCGACCTGGTGAGCCGGCTCAGCACCTTCGCCTCGTACGCCGACGCGACGGTGGATCAAGTCTTTGGCCCTGCCGTAAACCGCGTGCTGCGCGCGAGCGTGGTCTCGCTCGAACACATGGCGTTCATGAACCGCGGTGATCGGTTCGAGGCCGTTGCGCTACCGGCCGAGGCGCAGTTGGCGCCGGCGTTTCACGCGAGCATTGCGGACTTCGACGGCAACGGGACGGAGGACGTCTTCCTCGCGCAGAACTTCTCGCCCACCGCGGTGGGATATCCGCGCTACGACAGCGGCCGCGGACTGCTCCTGACGGGAGACGGGAAGGGTGCTTTCGTTCCGATGTCCGGCGCGCGCTCGGGGATCGTCGTCTACGGCGATCAACGGGGTGCCGGTCACGCCGACTTCGATGGCGATGGGCGACTCGACCTCGCGGTCTCGCAGAATGGCGCGGCAACGCGCCTCTTCCGGAACCGGTCCGCCGAGAAGGGACTTCGCGTGCGGCTCGACGGACCTCCCTCGAACCCGGATGGGATCGGTGCGCAGGTCCGGTTGGTGTACGGCGACCGAATGGGCCCGGTTCGGCAGGTGCAGGCGGGTTCGGGCTACTGGTCTCAAAATGGGGCCGTTCAGGTGTTTGGCATGACGACGACTCCTACCGCCGTCTGGGTACGTTGGGGCCGTGGCGCCGAGGTCCGCGTCCCGGTTCCGAGCGGGGCCGCCGAGGTTCGAGTACCCTACCGTACGCCATGATGAACCGCCCGCGCGGCCGCATGGCCCCCGAATTGCCCTACGTCAGGTGAGGCTTTCCACGCGGGAGAGCCGCAGTTTGGCCACGCGGAGTGTGCTCGGTGCAGACACAGCAGGCTGCATTGCCACCGATTCTGGTGGTCGATGACAACCACGACAATGCGGAGATCATCCGGCAGTACCTGGAGATCCGCGGTTACCCGATCACGGTTTCCCACGACGGCGACGAAGCGTTGGCGCTCTTCGAGACAGTGAAGCCGGCGCTCGTGCTTCTCGATGTGATGATGCCAGGGCGCGACGGTTGGGAAGTCTGCCGTCTGATGCGGCAACATCCCGTGCTCGGCAAGACGGTGCGCATCGTCATGGTGACCGCACTCGATGCGTGGGATGACAAACGCGAAGCGCTGCAGCGCGGCGCGGACGACTATGTGGAGAAGCCCTTTGACCTGCCCACGCTGGCGAAGACTGTGCAGCGCAATCTCGAGCAAGTGCGCGCCGCGTCGTAGCGCCGCTCGCTCGCGCGCATCGGACGAGTTGCGCGCGTGAGCGTATCGATTCTTCTCACGGATTCAGACGATCCCTCCATCGCCGCCGCGACGGCGCTGCTGGATGGATGGCGTGCGGAGGCACGCGCGCTTCCGGAGCTGGCGTCGGCCATCGGTGAGTCGGGCGTCCGCGCCCTGCTCATCACGACAGGTGATCCCACGCTGCTCCGCTCGAGCGTCGAGCAGGCGCACGCCCGCGGGCTGCCGGTCATCGTTGGTTGTAAGGACGAGATCACGCGTCGCCGCGCGGTGGAGCTCCGCGCGGAGGAGTGGTTCATCCTGCCCGCCACGCCCGCCGAGATCGCGGCTCGTACCTGGTCCGCGGTGGCGCGGACGAAGGCCGTGGTGGCATCCGTCGGCCAGAGAGCCGAGCGCGCGGAGCTCGAGCACATGCTGCACGATTCGCTCACCGGCTTGCCGACGCTGCCCGTGGCGATCGAACGCTCGCGCCAGCTGTTCAAGGAGCGCGGTGAGCTCGTCGTGCTGTACCTCAACTTCGTTCGGTACTCGAAGATCGAGGAGATTTATGGGTGGGAGAAGCTCGATGCCGTTCTGGAGACCACGGCAAGCGCCGTCCGCGACTTCCTCGACGACGACGACCTGCGCGCGTCGCGCGTGATGGTGAGCTTCAGCAACGACGACGACTTCATCTTCTTCCACGTGCCCGCGAGCGGCGTCGCCGCGGCGACGGATGGCGAGATCACCGAGATGGTCACTCGTCTCCAGCGACACGTAGCCGGGCAGATCGAGACCGCGCACGGCGAGGACATCGCGGCGCTGTTCGACATCTATGTCGGACGCGCACACCTGTACTACAACCCCAAGATACGCCTCGAACGGGTGATCTACCGCGGTATCCGCGAGGCACAGAACGCGTCGCGCTCACTCGAGCAGCGCGAGCGCGCTCGCCGGGTGAACGACCTCAAGACGGCCATCCGTGACCGCGGCGTCTACGTGGATTACCACCCGATCGTCATCGCGTCCACACGCGAGATCTTCGGCTACGAAGCGCTCGCGCGCGGAACGATGCGCACGCTGCGCAGCCCCGAGGTGATGTTCGACGTCGCCGCGGAAGCAGACCTCATCTGGGAGTTGAGCCGCCTCTGCCGCGAGCGCGCGCTCGAGGGCATGAACACGCGCCTCGAGGGCGACCAGTTGCTCTTCATCAATGTGGACCCGCACGACTTCTCCGATCCTGCGTTCACCGAGATGCACGTGGCGGAACCGTCGCGCGTGGTCATCGAGATCACCGAGCGCACCGCCATCAAGGACTACCCAAGGTTCCGCGAGCGCCTCAAGGCCTTCCGCGAGAAGGGCTATCGCTTCGCCGTGGATGACGCGGGCAGCGGCTACGCCGGGCTCGGATCCATCGCGAATCTCGAGCCGGATTTCATCAAGCTCGACATCTCGCTGATCAACGCCATCGACACGAACTTCATCAAGCAGAATCTCGTGCAGACCATGGTGCGCTTCGCGAACGATCACGGCGCCATGGTGATCGCCGAGGGCGTCGAGCGCGCGGAGGAGTTCAAGACGGTCCAGGAGATGGGCGTGCACCTCGTGCAAGGCTTCTTCCTCCACCGCCCGCAGTCGGCGTCGTCCCCGATCGTGCACTCGCTCGCCGCGGTGAAGTAGCGGCGCGTCGCCTCAGGCCTGCGGTGCGGTGAGCAGCTTCTCGACGATGGCGTACGACCGTTCCGCGGCGCCGAGCCCTCGTAGCACGACGCGCGCAGCCGCGTCCCCCGCCGTTGCCCGCTCCGCGCGTTGGCCGAGATAGCGCTCGAGTGCCGTAGCCAGCTCGCTGGCATCGTTGACCGCGACGGCTGCATCGTCATCGATCAGCAGGCGAGCATCGCGACTGCCCTCATGCCGCGGCCCGAATAGCACGGGCACCCCAAATGCTGCGGGCTCCAGCACCGAGTGCAGTCCGGCGGCGTGGAACCCACCGCCGACGAACGCGACGGACGCAAGCGCATAGAGCTCGCCGAGCACGCCCACGCTATCCACGATGACGACGTCCGCCGCCGCCGCGCGGGCCTCGCTGAGGCGCGCAGCACTGAGCTTCGACTCCGCCGCCCATCGCGCAATCGGCGCGAGGTGCGCCTCCGTCGGCTCGTGCGGCGCAACGACGAGCCGCGCATCGGCGCGCGTGGACACGACGCGCGACCTGGCCGGCGGACGAGCGCGTGCTGCTCGAGGCCTGGTCGCGCGTCGTGTC
>JBKJMP010000207.1:0-9483 GCA_046596395.1 Gemmatimonadaceae bacterium | reverse complement strand
TCCAGTCGCTCCGCGCAGAAGCAGCGCACTTGCCAACCGTCGATATCCCGAGAGCTGCGACGACTCGACGCTGCCACCCTGGATACGTGCCGTCGTGGTGAAAAGCGCAGAATCGCCAACGACATCGAAGAGTGACAGCTGGACTCTGATTGAATCCCCAACGCGGCTCATTCGCCCGCGAACGTAACGGCCGGCCCCGACTGACCGCGCGATCCGACGAGCCCCTCCTGCCGACTTCACCTGCCCAAAGCGCTGAACCGCATCGGCAATCTGGAACTGATCGATGAGGCTGATGCCGCGCCAACGCGCAAACGCCTCGTACAACAACTCGTCTTCCACGCCGGTCGATTCCGCCGCACGCTCGAGGGGCAGAAGCGCTACGCGCGTGGTATCCGCAGCAACGGAACTCGAGAGGAGTAGGTCGGGTCGCGATGCGACCACCCACGTCGACATGCCGACGACAGCAACAAGCCCGGCGGCGCCGGCAAGCCAACGCCGGCGAAGCCCGCCCTTTTGCGGCTCCACGACCTCCTGTGGCTTCGCGACCACCGGCGGCAGCACGACGACGGGCTCCGCGACGGCTGCCTCCAACGCACGAGCGAAGGCGCCGGCGGTGCGGTAGCGGTCGGCGGGCACCTTCGCGAGCGCCCGGTGCACCGCTGCATCCATTGCGGGCGGACAACTGCTTCGTTCGATGCGAAGTGACGGCGGTGGACTCGTGAGGTGGTGTGTGATCGTGGACTGCGCGCTTGCCCCGCGAAATGGAGGCACGCCCGTAATCATCTCGAACACCACGCACGCCAGACTGTATATGTCGCTCCTGGCGTCCATCACGCTGCCGGCATTGCACTGCTCGGGACTCATGTACGCTGGCGTGCCCACTGCGATGCCGCGCTCAGTCAGCGGCGCGCTGGTGGCGATGGTGATCGCCTTGGCGAGGCCAAAGTCGGCGACCAGCACATGCTCGCCGAGTAGCAGGATATTGTCCGGCTTGATGTCGCGGTGCAACACGCCGTGCGAGTGCGCATGGTCGAGAGCCGCGGCCACCTGCTTCGCGATGGTGACGACCTCGTCGAGGGGGAGTTGCACTTCGCGCTCGAGACGCTGACGCAGAGTCGGCCCCTCCACGCAGGGCATCACGTAATAAAGGAAGCCGTTCGCTTCCCCTGAGTCGTAGATGGCGAGGATGTTCTGGTGAACGAGACGGCCCGCGATGGCGATCTCTTGCAGGAACCGCTCGCCACCGAGGGAGTTCGCCAGTTCCGGCCGAAGTACCTTTACGGCCACCGGGCGGCCGTGTCTGACGTCGCGGGCGAGATACACGACGGCCATGCCGCCATGACCGAGCCGTCGCTCGATATCATAGCGGCCCTTCAGTGCATCGACGATCTCTTCATCGAGACCCATCTCGCGGAGCTCACCCATCGAAGGCGGAGGTTGCAGCGCCGGCGCACAATGTGACCGGCGTCACCAACCTTACGCGTCGTCGGCTAGAGACGCCAGATGAGGGGCTGCGCGACGGCCGCATCATCCTCGATCTCGCCGAGCACCTCGGCCGACATCGCGCGCACGCCAGCATCGGGATCACGGAGCGCGGTGATCACATCCGGCAGGGCTTCGGCGGCGGCGCGACGAACCTTCGCGTCCTTCGAGTTCAGCGCAACGCGTCATGCGCTGCGGGATCGACGATGTTCGAGAGGGCCTCGATGGCGCTCTCGCGCACGTTGCTGTTGGAATCCTCGAGCATCTTTCGCAGGTCCGGAATCGCGCCGACGATGGAGCGCTCACCGGCGATGTGTGCGGCCTTCGGCCGGACATTGGAATCCGCGTCGCCCATCAGGCCGAGCACAGAGCAACTCGGCGGTAGATGGCGTCCACGGGCGAACGCGCACGAGCACCCACGCGAGGCCGAGGAGCACCGTGCTGTAGATGGCGTAGGTGAGGAGCCACGCGAGCACGGTCGATGAAATGATGTCGGTCATTTGGAGTCTCCCGCCGGTGGGGCGATGCCTTCGATCATCTTCCGTACCCGCGCGAGGTCGCCGGGAGTCATGTCGCCCGCGGTGAGCAGGTGGCTCACGAGGGCGGTGACATCGCCGGCAAAGAGGCGCTCGGTGAGCTCACTCACCATGGAATGTTGGACATCCGCTTCGCTGATCAGGGCGCGATAGACGAATTGCCGGTCGCGCGTTCGGCGGGAGAGAATGCCGCGGCGCTGGAGCCGAGCGACGATGGTGGCGACAGTTGTCTGGGCGAGCTTCCGCTCCGCGTACAGCGCATCCCAGATCTGGGAGACGCTCAGCTCGCCCTGCTCCCAGAGGAGCCTGAGCACGGCGGTCTGAAGATCGGTAAGTTCGTGACGGTCTGGCACTAAGCCCTCAGCAGGGTCTCTACACGTGTAGATTCTACATGCGTAGAGAGTGGGCGTCAAGCCTGTGTTAAGGGCCGGGTCTGGGGTTGAGGGTGAGGAGTAATGGGTCCTGAGTCCGAGGGCAGGGTCTGGAGTCAAGGGTTGAGGAGTAATGGGTCATGAGTCCAGGAGCCGAGTCTATCCCCGAACCCGGCAGGCAGACCCCAAACTCAGAACTCCCGACCCTTCACCCCCAACTCTGCTACAATGCGTAGAAGGACCGATACCACTCGACATAGCGTTTGATGCCGACAGGCAACGGAGTGCCGGGCCGGAAGCCCACGTCACGCGCGAGGTCGTCTACGTTCGCGCACGTGGCGGGGACGTCACCCGGCTGGAGCGGCAGGAACACCTTCTCAGCCGTCTTCCCCAGCTCGCGTTCGAGGATGGCGATGAGCTCCATCAACTCGTTCGGCTGGTTATTGCCGATGTTGTAGACGCGGTACGGCGCCGAGCTGGTCGCAGGTGCATCGGTCGCGCCGGTCCACGCCGGATCGACTTCCGCCGGCCGGTCCGACGAGCGCACGACCCCCTCGACGATGTCGTCGATGTAGGTGAAGTCGCGCTGCATCATCCCGTGGTTGAAGACCTGGATCGGCTCGCCGGCGAGGATCGCCTTGATGAAGAGGAAGATCGCCATGTCGGGCCGGCCCCACGGGCCGTACACCGTGAAGAACCGCAGTCCCGTGACAGGCAGCCGGTACAGGTGCGCGTACGAGTGCGCCATCAACTCGTTGGCCTTCTTCGTCGCGCCGTAGAGCGAAACTGGGTGATCCACGTTCTGGTGCACGGAGAATGGCATCTGCGTGTTCAGCCCATACACCGACGACGTTGACGCGTACGTCAGGTGCTCGGCCCCATTGTGGCGGCATCCCTCGAGCACGTTGAGGAAACCCATCACGTTGCTCGCGATGTAGGCATGCGGATGCGAGACCGAGTAGCGCACGCCGGCCTGCGCGGCGAGGTTGATCACGCGCGGGAAACGCTCGCGGGCAAACAGCGCGTCCATCTTGTCCTTGTCCGCGAGATCGATCTTCTCGAACCGGAAGTGCTCGTGACGGCGGAGCCGCGCCAGGCGTGCCTCCTTCAGCGCCGGATCGTAGTAGTCGTTCAGGTTGTCGAGTCCGACGACTTCATCTCCACGCGCTAGTAGTCGCTCCGCGACATGGTAGCCGATGAATCCGGCCGCGCCGGTCACGAGGTGCTTCGTCATCAGTCCTCCACGATGTGCGTATCGAACACGCGACGATGCTCGCGCCAGCGCTCCTGGTCGAACGCGCCGCCCTCGAGGCACTCCGCGGCAGCGTACGCCATCGCGAGCGCGTGATGCGTGTTGTCGTGTGCGAACAATCCCTGCCGCCCGTAGCTCAGCAGCCGCGGCAGCGACTCCACCCATGCATCGAGAATGCCGAACCATCGTTCGTATCCGATCGAGTAGATGGGGTACGCCTGCCGCAGGCGCCGCACGTGCACGATGCTCGGCGCCACCGGCAGCGGCACGCCGGCGCGCGCCAGGTCCTCGCCAACGAGTGACCCGAGCTGCTCGTCGCTCATCGACCACCACGGATCATCGACACTGCATGGCAGCTCCGCGCAGATCACCGTACTACCCACCGGCTTGCCGGCGTCCGAGTAGTTCTTCGGCTCGGAGAGGCGGGTGATGCGGATTTCCGCACTCGGGAAGTAGTGCGCGTCAAACTCGGTGAACTGTGGCACCGGCAGCGCAAGGTAGACGAGCAGCATCGCGCGCGACTCGATCTTCATCGCGGCCTCCTGCACTTCAGCGGGCACCGAGTCGCCAATGAGCCGCACGATCATGGCAATCGGAATCGTCGACCACAGATAATCGGCCTCGATCCGTTCGCGTGCCTCGCCATGCTCAGCCTCGATGACCCACGGCTCGTCCGTGCCCGTCGGGGGAGTGACGCGAGTCACCTTGCGCCCATAACGAATGTCGGCGCCGAGTGAGGCAGCGGCGTCGGCATATGCTTCTGTGATCTGGCCGTAGCCCTTTCGCGGATAGAAGAAGCGCCCAGCGCCCGGCGGCTTGAACCCCGGCACGGAGTTCATGACCTTGCGAATGAGCTTCGTGAACGAGCTCGCCGATACGCGACGCCGAGCCTGGATGGCGGAGAGCTCGTGTGGCGAGCGTCCCCACATTTTCCATGCGTACGGAAAGTAGAACGACTCCGCGATGGTCGGGCCGAGGCTCGTGGTGAGCACGTCACCGTAGCTGGCGTCGGATCCACGTCCGCGAAACGGCTTGAGCGCCATGTCGCGCAGGGTGCCGAACGCAAATCCCTTGTCCACCTTGAGCAGCAGGTCGGCGGGCTTGAGCGGAAAGTGGATCCAGCGTCCGCGCAGGCCGATGCGGCCATGCCGCTTGCGATCGAGGAGGTCGTCGCCGAGCATGCCCTTGATGTCGGCCATGATGACGGCGTCGCACGCGGGGTGCAGGCGATGGCTGCCGAAATCCACGCGCATGCCGGCGAAGTCGAAGCTGCCCGCATTACCGCCGGGCACGGGCGCCTGCTCGAGCACCGTGACGTCCGCGCGATCGAGCATACGCAGCTGTCGTGCGCCGCCGACACCGGCGGGACCGGCGCCGAGAATCACGACGCGTGGCTTTGACGTCCCTTCCCTCACTTCCCCCCCTGATACGCTGTAACGCGGCCGTTCATGCCGCCGACAGTCATGTGCCGCGACCGGTGCAGCACGAGCCACACGAGGCCGCCGAGCAACCCGCCGGCGATGAGCACCGTCTGCCAGAGCAGCGAGCAGACGACGCTGACGGCGACGGGTACGCCGAACGGCAACAGCAATGCGGCGAGGCTGGCCTCGCGCACGGCGAGGCCACCGAGCGAGATGGGCATGAGGCTCGCAATCTTCGCGAGCGGCCACACGAGGAACCACACCGCGAGGCCGACGTCGATGCCGATGCTGCGGCCGAGCCACGCATTCAGCAACACGAAGGATCCCTGGATCGAGAGCGACAACAGCAGCCCGAGGGCGGCCGCGCGCGGACGTCGCCACAGTTGCCGCAGTCCGACGAGGCCGCGCCCCACCGGCCGGCGCAGCTTGCGCGGCCAGCTCGCAAGCGGACGTCGCAACGCGAGTGGGAGTGCGAGCACGAGCAGTCCAATGCCAACGGCGAGCGCCACCGTGAGCGCCTGGCCGAGCCAGCCCTCGAGCGTGCCCTGCGCGAGCAGTCCGCCCGCCGTGACGAGGATCGCCAACGCGAGCATGTCGGTGATGCGATCCATCACGCCGCCCCAGAGCGCCGCTGCTGGCCGCCGAGTGACCCGCGTGACGATTGCAATGCGAAGGACGTCGCCACCGACGATGCTCGGCAGGCAGAGGTTGGCGAAGAGGCCCGCGCAATAGGCCATGGTGGCATCCGCAACGCCGAGGCCGGCCTTCGCGGCGTTGACGAAGAGCCGCCACTTGAAGACGCCTGTGGCATGGCCGAGGACGAAGCCCACGAGCACGCCGGCCCACACGCGCGGCGGCAGGCGGTAAAGTGCGTCGCGCACCTGCGACCACGGGAGCAGGACGAACAGCAGCGCCAGCAATCCGACGCTGATCGCTGCCTTGATCCAAGGCTTCAACGCATCCTCGCGATGCGCATGTTCTGGTCGGCGAGGAGGCCGACGGCCCAGATGATCAGCGGCCCGATGATCGTGAGCAACAGGCTGTCGTCAAGGCCGAGGAGGTAGACGTCGTACACGTACTTCAGGATCGCCGCGAGGAACAGGATCACGCCCCCCGGAATGAAGACCTTGAGTGGATTGAAGAAGACGATCGTGCGCAGGATGAGCAGCGTGAAGTCGTATGCGTGGCGCGCGCGGATCTTCGATTCACCAAGGCGCGCGTGATAATCGATGGGGACGTACTCCACCGCGTGGCCGTTGACGGTGGCGGCGAGCGTGATGGTCGTGGTAAACGAGAAGCCGTCGGGGATGAGGCCGAGGTATTTCTGCACGAGTGACTTGCGCATCAGCCGGAGCCCCGAGTTGATGTCGGGCAGGTTGCGGCCGGCGAGATAGCTGGAGAGACGCGTGAGGAACCACTTGGCGGGGCGGCGGATGAGCGGAATCTTCACCGACCGTCCGACGCGCGCGCCCACGACCATCTCGTTCTGCTCGGCGAGCGCGAGCAGCTTCGGGATGAACTCGACAGGGTACGTGCCGTCGGCGTCGGTGATGAGGATCCAGTCGTGCTTCGCGCGCGAGATCCCGAGCTTGAGCGCCGCGCCGTAGCCCTTGTTCTTGAGGCGCCGGAGCACGCGCGCGCCGGTCGCCTCGGCTTCGAGCGCCGTGCGATCGTGCGACCCATCGTCAACGACGATGATCTCGAAGGGCCAGTCGGTGGCCGAGAGGGTCTCGTGCACGGCGCGGACCTGTGCGGCCACATGCTCGCCTTCGTTGAAGGCGGGGATGACGACGCTGACGGCACGTTCGATCCGTGCGGGCTCATCGCCTACGATTTCTTCGATCAACTGTGGCGGGAGGGAGGAGCGACAAAGCTACAATGTCAGGGCAGGAGGGCGGGAGTCGCGCGCGGGGGCCCGGCCCGCATCCCTACTGACGCGGGAAGCGAGCAAACCGTGACGTCCCCACCGCCAACGGTGCCGCGAAACGTCTCGCGGACGTCGCAGCCGGCGTCCATGAGCTGCAACAGGCCCGGGTCCACGTAGGCCGGGAGGGTGTAGACCATCCAGACCCGCCGCCCGCCGGCGCGCGCGGCCTGGAGCGCCTCGGGACTGCCCACGGCGGGCCAGTCGCGATTGAAGTAGGCGCGATAGGGGTACGCGGCCGGGCCGGCGGTATGAATGGGCTCCCCGGGTGCGACGCGGTCATCCACGAATCGCATGGCACCAATGAAATCCTGCTTGGGGTACCGGTAGTTGGTGCGGAGCGAGGCCGCGGACGCGAGCGCGATCGCCAGCACGAGGCCGACGCCGAGGGGCGTGGCCGAGTGTCCGCTGCGGCGCTGGATCAGGCGCGCAACCTCGAGCGCGCCGCGCACCACGATCAGCAGGCCGAACCCGATGAGAAAGACGACGAAGCGCGGGCGCACCGGACGGCCGAGAACCACGGCGGCGCCAATCGTCAGCACGCCAGGAAGGAGGAAGATGCCGAGCAGGAATCGACTCTGGCGAAAGTAGCTCCAGAGACCAGCGAGAAAGAGCGCACCGCCCGCAGCGACGACAACCACGCTGCCGAGACCGATGCGCAGTCCCTTGACGAGCTCGAGGAGCGCCCAGCTCGTGGTCGCGCCCTTCACCGCGGCGGGCTTGTCCACTACCGACTGCTGCACGGCGAGCAGCACGGGCGAATAGAGGAGCAGCGAGAAGACACCGGCGAGCATGAAGCCGAGCAGGGGAAGCTTCCACCGTGCGATCCGCGCACGATCGGTGGACGGCATGCCGAGCGGAATGACGCAGAGCGCCGCGTGGCTCGCGACCAGGAAGACCATCGACACGTGCGTGTAGACGCCGAGCGCGGCGAAGACCGCGTACGCGATGAAGTCGCGCCGCTCGTTGCTTCGTAGTCCACGCAGCAGGAGCCAGGTGCACAGCACCGCGAAGAGCGTGAGTGCCGCGTAGCCACGCGCACTCTGGGAGAACCACACGTGATGATAGGAGACAGCGAGCAGCAGGCTCGCGAGCAACGCTTCCGCGCGGCCCACGAACTCCCGCGCGAAGAAGTAGAGCGCCGGAACGGTCACGGTGCCGAGGACCATCGACGGCAGCCGAAGGCTCCATGGGTGGTCGCCGAAGGTCGAGATGGACAGGTGGGCGAGTACCGAGAAGAGCGTGTGCTGGTTGTCACCGGGAAAGACGGTGACGATGCGCACGAGCGGCGCATGCACGCTGTCGAGCAGCGTGCGGATCTCGTCGTACCACAGTCCGTCGTTCAACCCGATGGCGCGCAGGACGGCGGCAAGCACCGTGAGCGCGAGCAGCAGCTTCCAGGGAACGGGTTCGTGTGCCGCCTCAGCGCTCACTATCTGGCCGTGAGCACCGCGCGCTGGTCCTCGACCACGTCCTCGATGATCGTCGCGAGTGACGTCCGCGGACGGAAGTCGATCGTCCGCTGGAGCTTGGTCAGATCCGGCACGCGCCGCATCATGTCCTCGAAGCCCTCCGGATACGCTTCGGCATACGGAATCAACCGAATTTCGGAGCTGCTGCCGCACGCGTCGCGCACCATCTCCGCGAGCCGGTACATCGTGACCTCCTCGTCGGATCCGATGTTGAACACCCCACCGACGCTCGCGGGAGTGCCCAGCAGGCGAAGCACGGCCTCCACCGCATCCTGGACGTGGCCGAAGCAGCGCGACTGCGTTCCACTGCCGAATACCGTGATGGGCTCACCGGCGAGCGCCTGCGCCGCGAAGTTCGGCAGCACCATGCCGTAGCGGCCCGTCTGGCGTGGGCCGACCGTGTTGAAGAAGCGGACGATGATCACGGGCACGTGTTTCTCGCGCATGTACGCGAGCGCGAGCCATTCGTCCATCGCCTTCGAGCACGCGTAGGCCCACCGGGAGTTCATCGTGGAGCCGAGGTGCAGGTCGTCGCCCTCGGAGAACGGGATCTTCGTGCTCTTGCCGTAGACCTCCGACGTGGATGCGATGAGCACGAGCTTCTGCTTTTTCGCCGCGGCGCCGAGCACCGTCTCGGTCGCGCCGATGTTCGTTTCGATCGTGTGGACGGGCTTCTCCACGATCAACCGCACACCAACGGCCGCGGCGAGGTGCACCGTCACATCGCACTTGTCCACGCACTCGGAGACGAGCGGGACGTCGAGTGCGGAGCCGATGCGATACTCGAACCCCGGGCGACCGATCAGGTGCGCGAGGTTGTCCATGCTGCCAGTCGAGAGGTCATCGAGCACGAGCACCTTGTCCCCGCGATCGAGGATGCGAGTAGCCAGGTGCGACCCGATGAAGCCTGCGCCGCCGGTGATGAAGATTTTCATAGCCCTGCGGGAGTTGGTGGGAGGGACGCGCGCGGCTTCCGCTCAGCGGCGTGCCCCTTGTTCGACGATTATCGCCTGCCAAGGGTAAGT
>JBKJMP010000109.1:0-4918 GCA_046596395.1 Gemmatimonadaceae bacterium | reverse complement strand
AGATCGTAGACCAGCTGGCTGGCGTCAGCCGTCGAGCAGACGTAGCCGATCGGCTTGTGCAGCATGATCACCGAGCCCTGCGGCGGATCGAGCGGAAGGCCATCGATGCGGAGATCGTCGTGCGCGAAGCGATCCCCATCGCGGACGATGCTGCCGTCACCACGCGTAACCTGCTGGCGGTCGAGCATGATCGCGACCTGTCGGCGCGAGCCGTAGCCCAGGTTCGCGAGATACTTGATGACCTTCACGCGTTCTTCACCGCGGAGAGCACCTTGAAGCGACGGCCGTCGTGCACAGTGGTGATGTTCCCGAACAGGTACTTCATCGCCCCTTCGTACGGGAGCGTCCGGTTCGCCACGAGGTTGAGTCGCCCGCCCGGTGCGAGCACGGCGAACGCGTCGGCGATGAACTGGATCGGCACCTCGATGTCGGTCGCCTTGCCGACGTGAAACGGCGGATTGGTGACGACGACATCGAACCGCTCATCGAGCACCGCGTGCGCGATGTCACTCGGCAGCACTCGCACGGGAGCGATGCGCGCCGCCGCTGCCGAGCGTTCGGCCGAGCGCACCGCTTCCGCGTCGACGTCCACCATCGTGACGTGACCTGCCTCCCCAGCGAGACGTCCAGCCACGACGCCGAGCACACCATATCCGCAGCCGAGATCGAGGACGCGATCGCCGGTGCGGACGTCCATGTGCTCGACGAGGATGGCGGTGGCCTCGTCGAGGTGGTCCCAGGAGAAGACGCCTGGGCGCGACGAGAAGGTGAAGGTCTGTCCGCGGAGCTCGAGCACCTGCTCGTGGAAGACGTCCGCGTCGGTGTATGGACTCGATGGGACTGACGCGCCCACCGGAGGAGAGGCCTGCCTGATCGCGCGCACCACGCGATGCCCCGACGCCGTGGCGACCGTCGATACGTTGCCGAACAGCACCTCCATCGTGCTCGCGGCACTCTTGGCACCCTCATTTGTCGCGCCGGCGATGTAGCAGAAACCGCCGACGCGCAGCAGCGCGTGCGCATCGTGCAGGAGCTGGAGCAGCGAGAGCTTGCCCTGCGGAATCCGGATCGCGACGACGTCAGCGACGAGGTCGCCTGGAAGCGGCTTGCGTCCGTGGCCGACGTACAGCTCCACCGCCCCCTCGACCCTGTTGCTCACGAGCGTTCGGCCCGCCGCCTCACACGACAGGACGTTCCTGTCCGTGAGCAGCACGCGTGCGGCGCGTCCTTCGAGCGCAATCGCGGCACCGAGGCGCCCGCTGCCGACGTTCATGTGAACGACGACGTCGCCTTCCGACGGATGCACGTGCAGCGCGAGCAGCTCCGCCGATGGATCGACACCGGGGTGCGCGAACACGCCGGGCTTGGACATGATCGCCACCGTCCGTCCGGCAACGTCGACCTGCATCCGCTGCCAGACGCGGTACTCCTCGGTCACATACCCATGCTTATTCGCTGCCATGCTACCGAAGATAGCCGCGAGGTGCACATCCCTCGACTTCGCTCGGGATGACAACAGGCTCGCTCGGAATGCTCGGGGCACCCCGTGCTGCCGACCCGTGGACCCCCCGGTTAGCTTTCCCGTGTCGCGCTGCGGCCACGCGCGCGATCCAAACCCGCACACTCGACCCATGTCGGATACAGCACGCATCCCGGTCATCGTCGCCGCCGCGCGGACGCCGATCGGCAAGTTCCTCGGCTCCCTCGCCTCGCTGTCCGCCCCCGAGCTCGGCGCCATTGCGATCAAGGCGGCCCTGGAGCGGTCCGGCGTCTCCCACGACGCCATCGACGAAGTCATCATGGGCAACGTGATCCAGGGCGGCGTGGGGCAGGCGCCCGCGCGCCAGGCGATGCTCAAGGCCGGCGTGCCCGCGCGCGTGAGCGCGCTCACAATCAACAAGGTGTGCGGCTCCGGCCTCAAGGCGGTGATGCTCGCCGCGCAGTCCATCAAGGCGGGCGACGCGCGCGTCGTCATCGCTGGCGGGCAGGAGTCGATGTCGAACGCGCCGTTCTATATGTATGGCCTCCGGAATGGGATAAAGCTTGGCGACCAGAAGATCGTGGACGGCATGATCAAGGACGGTCTCTGGTGCGCCACCTGCGACGTCCACATGGGGGGTCACGCGGAGTACACCGCAAAGAAGGCGAGCCTCACGCGGCAGCAGCAGGACGACTTCGCCGCCGCGTCGCACAAGAAGGCGATCGACGCGCAACAGGCCGGTCGCTTCAAGGCCGAGATCGCGTCGGTGACGATCGCTGGCAAGAAGGGCGACACGATCGTCGACACGGATGAGGGACCTCGCTCCGACACGACCGCGGACGTCCTCGCGCGGTTGCGACCGTCGTTCGCCAAGGGAGACGACGCAACCGTGACCGCAGGCAACGCCAGCTCGCTGAACGACGGCGGCGCGGCGATCGTGGTGACGTCACTCGAGTTCGCGCAGGCCCACGGACTCGAGATCCTCGGTCGCATCGACGCCTACGCGACCGGCGCTGGAGCTCCACAGGACCTGTTCTTCGCACCGGTGACGGCCGTCAAGAACCTGATGAAGAAGCAGGGCACCGCGATTGGCCACTATGGCCTCATCGAAGCCAACGAAGCGTTCGCGGCGCAGGCGCTAGCCGACGGTGCGGGACTCGACTGGGATTGGGATCGCGTGAACGTGAACGGTGGTGCCATCGCACTGGGGCATCCGATCGGTGCAAGTGGTGCTCGCGTACTCACGACGCTGTTGTACGCCATGAAGGATCGGAACGTCGAGAGCGGGCTCGCGACGTTGTGCCTCGGCGGCGGTGATGCCGTCGCGCTCTCTGTCTCGCGATCCATCTGACGGAGTCCGCACTCCCCTCTCCAGAAGCGCCGAGACAGATCGGGCCGGCGATTGCGCGCACAGGTGCGTTCGTCGTCGTCTTCATCCTCTGCTCGGCAGCATCAGCCACGTTCGTGGGGCCAATTGCGTACCGGCTCGCGCGGTATGCCGGCGCACCGATGCGCGTGGAGGTGCTGGCCGAGCTCGTGGCGGCGTTGGCGGCGACGGCGATCATGCTCCGGTCGATCGATCGCGCGGAGTGGAGCACGATCCACTTCGATCGCGCGGCGGCCAGGGTGCGGCCGCTGGTCATGGGTTTCCTTGCCGGTTGCCTGCTCATCGGCGTCGTCTGCGGTGCGCTCTCCGTGCTGGGCATGCTCTCGATCGTGGATTCGCCGGTAACGTCGAGCTGGATTGCCGCGGCCGCGCGCGTCTCGGCGGTGCTGCTGGTGGCGTCGCTCGCCGAGGAGTTGATCTGTCGTGGCTATCTTCTGTCGGTGATTCGCGACGGTGTCGGCATGCCGGCCGCGGTCGTGATCACCAGTGCGTTGTTCGGCCTGCTGCACCTCGGCAACGCGGGCTCGACGCCGCAGTCGGTGGCCGTGGTGACGCTGGCGGGACTGCTGTTGGCCATGGTGCGAATTGCGTTGAAGAGTCTCTATGCCGCGTGGCTGGCGCACTTCGCATGGAACTGGATCATGGCGGTGCCGTTGCATGCGCCAGTGAGTGGCATCCAGTTCGAGTCCCCGGGCTACAGGGCGATCACGTCGGGTCCGGCGTGGTTGAGTGGTGGGCCCTGGGGGCCGGAAGGCGGCGTCGTGGCAGTATTGGGAATGCTCGGTGGACTGGCCTATTTCTATGTGCGGCATCGCCGCGAGGAGTCATAGCACGATGGCAGAGCGCATTGCGGTGATCGGCGCGGGGCAGATGGGCAATGGAATCGCGCACGTGTTCGCGCAGTCCGGGTTCGAGGTTGCGATGATCGACGTCGCCGAAGGCGCATTGGCGAAGGGGCGCGAGACGATCGGGAAGAATCTCGACCGGCAGATCAGGAAGGGCTCGATCGATGAACAGGCGAAGACGGACATCCTCGGCCGGCTCACGACGGCGACGTCGATGGACGCGGTGAAGGGCGCGGTGCTCGTCGTCGAGGCGGCGACCGAGCGACAGGACCTGAAGTTCAAGATCTTCGCGGATATCGACGCGCTTGCCGATCAGGGTGCCATCCTCGCGACGAACACGAGTTCCATCTCGATCACGGAGATCGCGGCGCGGACGACGCGGCCGGAGTCGGTGATCGGCATGCACTTCATGAATCCGGTGCCCATGATGCAACTCGTGGAGATCATCCGCGGCATCGCGACGTGGGACGAGACGACTGCGCGGGTGATGGCGTGGAGCAAGTCCGTAGGGAAGACGCCGGTCGAAGTGAACGACTACCCGGGGTTCGTTGCGAACCGGATCCTCATGCCGATGATCAACGAGGCGGTCTTCTGCCTCATGGAAGGCGTGGGGGAGGCGGAGGCGATCGATACGGTGATGAAGCTGGGGATGAATCATCCGATGGGGCCCCTCGCGCTCGCAGACCTCATCGGCCTCGACACCTGCCTGGCGATTCTCGAGGTGCTGCACGAGGGTCTCGGCGACTCGAAGTATCGGCCGTGCCCGCTACTGCGGAAGTATGTGGCAGCTGGCTGGCTTGGCCGGAAGTCGGGGCGCGGCTTCTATACTTATTGAACTCGAATTGTCATCCTGAGCGCAGCGAAGGACCTGGACGTGCAGTCACCATTCATGTCACTGACCCCACTCTCGGAAACACAGCAGGAGATCCAGACGCTCGCGCGGCGCTTTGCCGCGGACGAGCTCGCGCCGCATGCGGCGCAGTGGGATCGCGACGCCACCTTTCCCGTGAGTGTCGCGCATCGCATGGGGGCGCTCGGCTTTCTCGGCATGCTGCTTCCCGAGGAGTACGATGGCCTCGGTCTGGATACGACGTCGTACCTGCTCGCGCTGGAGGAGATCGCGGCCGCCGATGCATCGACGGCCGTCCTCATGAGCGTGCACAACTCGTTGCCCACGCAGATGCTGCTCACGTTCGGCAGCGAGGA
>JBKJMP010000102.1:0-20996 GCA_046596395.1 Gemmatimonadaceae bacterium | reverse complement strand
CGCACGCGGACGTGCGATCGAGCGCAGTCTAGCTTGGATCTGTCCTGAGCCCGCGCATTCGTGAAACCGTTCGGCGTCTGACGTGATCAGCCCAGCACGTAAAACGATCAACGATTCGCTTTATCGTACCGCCAGCCCCTTCGCGCATCCGATGGCCCGCAACCCGATCCGCCCCGCGAAGCGCGCGGCGAACTTCTCGTCCACGCCGAGCTCCACGCTGGCCGCAGCGACCTCCGGCACGCCGTGGATGACCTGCTGAACGAGGTCGCGGATCTCGTCTGTCACCCGCACCGGGTTGAGACGCACCTGTCGCGCCTGCGCCTCCCAGGCGGCGCGGTCGATCTCGCCGAGGGTTCGTCGCCCCGCGACCGACATGGCGAATGGCAGCGCGTCAATCGACGTCCGCGACCTGAGTAGCAGCGCGCTGGCCAGATCGTACAACGGAGCCAACGACACGGCGCCGCGCGGGCCGATGAGAACCGAATAGTTCCGAGGATGCGCGTCGGTGCCCGCGATCACCCAGTTGAACGCGACGGCACGAATGAATGCGAACACGTCCTCCAGGCCGCGAGCAGAATGGTCGCGCAGCAGCCCGACCGCCTCGGCAATTCCCGGAGCCCCTTCAGCGGCGTCCTTCAGGCGGGGGTTCACTCCCAACGCCTGTGAAAGGTCCTCCTGATGCAATCGGACGATGCGGCGCCCCCGGCGTTCTCGGTCGTACCGCTCGACGGAGATGGCCGTCTGATCCTCGACACGAAGGACCGCAGACGCCGCGGCGGGACATCCAACATGCCGCGCGAGCTCCAGGCTCAGGTGCTCGATCTCGTTGTGGAACGGCACTCCGTTGAGGGGCGGCTTGAGGATGTGCGTCGTCGCCGACCGGCCGGCCGGCCGCCCCCAGCGCTTCAGCCTCTCGTCCCAGGCGAGTGCGGCTTTCGGAAGCGCTCCTGGAAGACTGAATTGGCCCGCACTCACGGCAAGGCCGCCTGCCGCATTCTCGCGCGACAGATCGCGCAGCAACTGGGCCACCTCGTGCTCGCTGAGCCACTCGATGGAACCTGGTCCGTGGCCCTCGAGTGCCGCGATGCGATCCGGACGCGCGAACTGAACCGCACCCGGGCAATCCTCCCCGATGTGCGCGAGAATGGCGAACGGGTCATCAGCACGTACGCCGTATCTGTGCGCGATGGCGTTGAGTCGAGGCTCGCTGTCGGAAAGCAGGCCACGGAGATAGTACGCCACGGCGGTTCCCTCGTGTATTCGGCTTGCCAAGGGCAACGCCAGTGACAGCGCGTACGCGTCTGGATCGTCACGCCACGCCGGATCGTACGCCAAGGTGTGGGGGCCGGACGTCCCCCGACGGAGGACACCCGCGATGCGGCCCTGGAGGAGAACGGCCAGCTCGTCCGGGATCGCAGCAGGGCTCATGGGAGCTCCCGGGGCTGCGACCGTGCATCCAGCGTGATGCCGAGGGCGGTGAGGGCGCGCAGGGTAAGGCCGAGCTCCACGCGAGGCCTGGTGCCCGATTCGACGAGGCGCACCCACTCACGGCTCGCCCCCACACGCTCGGCCAGTTGCGCCTGGGTGAGGCCCGCGGCCTTGCGGGTCTCCTTGATGAGCAGGCCGATCTCGTGTGCGGTGCGTATCAGCATGATGATCCTTGAAGATGCCGACCATCACTGGCATGTTAGCGAATGCCAACGAACGTTGTCAATGCCGCAAATGCAAACCATCGTTGGCTTTTGTGGCGCTGCCATGGTCCGGCGGCCTGCCGGCAGTGTTCCTAACCGGGCAGCAACTCCGACTGGAGCGCCGCGCTTCACGGAATCGATAAGGGCGGGGGCGCCGCGTCGCTCTTCGATTCCCCGCTGCGATCGAGCGCAATACGCGCGCTGAGCGGACCGGCGATCTCGAACACGACGACCGCGCCGAGGACCACGGTCGTCACGGTGGGTGCGATGTCGGGAAACCGCTGTCGCGTCACGAGCACCAACCCGACGGCCAGCCCAGCCTGCGCCCTTCATCGTCGGCACGCTCGGCGAGATCGCTGCCCCCGTTGCCGAAAAGGCGTTGACGCAGTGCTCCGGAAAGGACTGCGGGTGGGCCGGCGTGATACTCGGTGGATTGGTGGCCGGGACCGGCGGAACCATTCGGGGCGTGAGGGCCAGTGAACACTGGGAACCCAGCCGGGCGCGCTGAGATGGGGCGTCCGCCGGACGCGCTTATAACTGGAACAGGTGCTGCGGTTGCGCGCCTTTGACGGCGCGTAACGCAATCGACGCGTCGAACGTTACCAGGCGCCCGCCGCGCTGCACCGCGAGGGCCAGCAGATACACATCGGTCAGTTGTCGGGGGCCATGAACCCGCGTCGTGTCGATCACGCCCGCGTCGAGCAGGCTGTGACTGTCCGGCCAGAACTCGTGCGACGGATCCGCCGTCGCTCCGCGAAGCCGCTCCACGATCTGGTGTACCGAATGCCCGCTTGGATAGCCGGGGTGCGACATGATGCGCACACACCCATTCTGCGTAATGGGGCACGATGCCCATCCATCGCCGGCATGCGCAGCGAACCACGCAACCGCGTCTCGATGCGACGCGTGGTCGGCGTCGAGCAGGGCGATCAGGACATTCACGTCGAGCAACGCGCGCATCAGTACGCGTCGTCGTTGCGCAACTGATCGATCAAGTCGTTGTTGATAATGGCGCCGCGACGGGGGAACGGCTTCAAGCCGAACACCGCCCTTGGCTCGCGCACCGCGGACGGCTGGGGCGCCGTCAACGCCTGTCGCAGCAAGTCGGAAACGACTTGGCCAGCGGTCTTGTGCCCGCGGCGTGCCAGCTCCTTGGCCGCGAGGAGCACGTCGTCGTCGATATCGAGGGTGGTGCGCATGCACCAGATGCTAACGCATCACGCATCAGAGAGCAACTGCTCCTAGCTGGCCGCCAGACCGAGGCCAAATGACCGCTACTTCGCCGCGCTGAAATCGATGCTGTACTGCACCCACTCCGCGCGCGGCTTCGCATCCGCCCCGCGAGCGGGCTCGAATCGGAATCTGGGCAACACGGCTCGCACCGCGGATGTGAACTGCTCGTGCGGCGACCGCACGACCTTCATGCTCGACGCGTCGACGCGACCATCCGCGCCGACGAGGAACTGCACGACCACGGCGCCCTCCATCCGCTGGGCGCGGAGCCCATCGGGAAAGCGCGGCTGCGGAACGGAGCCAGTCAGAACGGGCGACGTCTCCGCCCGATTGTCGGTGAGGGTGGCCGACTTCAGCCGCCCCGCCGTGGGGAGGAGTTGCTCGGCAGAGACGTCATGCCCCTTGGTCGAGGCGCGAATCACCGAATCGGCATTCGCGACGGCGATCACAGGAAGGGCGACTTCCCCGATCGTCGGGAGTGCTCCTGGAAGGCTCGGCATGGCGACTCGCTTCTCCGCTTCCGGAGCCGGCGCTGGCGCTGGCGCAACGGACGATGGCGCGGCAATCACGGGCTCCACACGAGCGAAGCGCACGGAGTCCGGACGCACCACCGCGGCAAGAGCCGTTGCGTTGACGCTGGTGGCCGTCAGTGAGGCCGGGACCGACGGCACGGCAACCGGTGCTTCTGTTTCGCTCGTCGTCCTCGCGTTCGCGAAGAAGAGGGCGCCAGCGAGCCCGCCCATTCCCACCGCGGCGTATGCGTAGCGCCTCACGTGGCCCAGCGGTGACGAAGCGAGCACCGCCGGCCGAGCTGTGGATTCGCGCCGTTGCAGGGGCTCCATCACGCCGTCCCGCGCCGCGCGTTCCACGTGGGCGCGCGGTACGACTGGCGGATCAAAATCCATGAGCGAGGTGGACGCGAGCGTCCCTGCGGCGACTCCCGTAAGAGCGGACGGCTGAGACTGAGCGACCTGCGCCGGCGCGGCGATGATCGACGCCGCTGCAATGGCCATCGATGAGAATGAGGGCGTCACGGAACGATCGCGCTTCACCGACGAACGGCGCACCGGCTTCTCCGGCTCATAGATGAATACGAGCTGGTTTCCGGCGGGAGCGTCGGCGACGACGGGTGCGGGGGCAGGCGCAGACGTAACCATAGATGCCTTGATCGCGAGCTCCGCCATCCGCGCACGCAGGCCGAGCACAGTGGCGTGGTCCGCGCCGAGCGCTTTCTCGCGCACCGGCAGCGCGCGCTCGAGAAGCGTGATTGCCTCCGCGACCTTGCCGCGCGCCGCACACGTGTCGCCCAACTGTTCGAGCGTGACGACGACGGACATGTGATCCGGCGCGTGTGTCACTTCGCGGATGGCGAGTGCGCGACGATACAGGTCTTCCGCTCCGGCATCGTCCCCCAAGCCACGCCGCACCGCGGCGCGCGCCGCGAGCACGGGGGCCACGCCGTGATGATGCTCGCCCTCGGCGCGCCGGATCGTCAGCAGTCGCTCGAGAAGTGGCTCGGCACGCCCGTGCGCCGACAGGTGCACGTAGAGCCGACTCAATTCGTTGAGCGGAGCGGCGAGCTCCGGACTCGTCGCGCCGAATTTCCCCTCGCCCATCTCGAGCGCCTCGGTGTAGAGGCGCTCGGCCTCCGAACGGTCGCCGCGCGCGAGGGCAATCGAGGCCGCTTCGAGACGCCGGGTGTACAACTCCTGAATGTCAGTCATGTGACCCACCGGGGGGCGGTCTGCGAGCCTGGCGATCCTGCGGCCGGCTCAGTCCCATTCTGATCGCCCGCCTCGGCAATCACCGCGCGAAAAAAGCGCTCACATGAATGCCTCGAGGCCGCTTCGCACGATGTGACTGGCGACACGAACGGCGCGTGGGCGCGCGCGGCGTCAACGGCGTTCCGCGGTCTGGGTTCCCAGCATGATCCCCTCCTTGAACCGCATCTGTATGCGGCGAACGTTCTGAAAATCTGCCAGCGGATTTCCAGCGAGCACCAGGAAGGATGCCTCGGACCCCACCTCGAGCGAGCCGATCCGCCGCCCTGGGAAGATCGACTGTGGCGTCGTCATGCTCCACATACGCAGCAGTGCAGTGTCGCTGAACACCCGCGTCGGGCGAAGGCCGAAGACCTCTGACGCGCTCGTGGCGTTGTAGCGATCACTCCCGATCACGACGTCCACGCCCGCATCACGGAGGAGCCGCAAGTTGTCGACGATCACGACGCGAGCGCGGCGCGCGAGTGCGCTGTCGGCGCCGGCGCCCCACGCGCCGTCGAGGAGCTCGATCACTTCACTCACGGTAGCGACCACGACGACGTTGCGCTCGCGCGCCAGGCGTGCATCGGCGGCGGTGAGGCGGTAGCGGTCGAGGAGGCGATAGCCCGGCAGCGCATTGCCTTCGGGACGAAAGCCGGGGAGATGACTGATCTCGTCAGCACCGGCCGCGACCGCGGCGCGAAAATCCGCTGCGGTCTCGACATGGGTGCTCACGCGCAGGCCCGCCGCGTGCGCACGCCGAACGATGTCCGGAAGCAGTTGCGGATCGAGACCACGCCACCCGCTCGTCGAACTCTCGGCGAGCCGCCGCGCATAGTCCTCTGAGAAGAGGAGGTACGTCTTGATGAAACCAGGTTGCGCGGCGAGGATGGCCGGCCACCGGGCGTCGAGGTCCGCCTGAGTGGCAAGCGTGTGATAGAAGTTGCCATCCCCCGCATCCGGCTTGAACACGCCGCGCGCGATGTTGCGGCGAATGAGGTCGATCGGATGTCCCTCCGGCCCCGTCAATCCACCATTCGAGAACACGACGTCGATGCTGGTGGGCGTGTTGAACGGCCCTCGCGCTGCGACGGCATCGCGCGGAAAGCTGTTGGGGTTGCGAACGTAGTAGATGCCCGCGCGCAGGTATCGGTTCACGATGCCGGTATCCGACGGCACCGCGTTGTGGTTGTGTGCCTCGCCGAACGCGGGCACGACATACCCGCCCGCAAAGTCGACGACGGAGTCCACGACCGCGGGCTGCCGATCGGTGAGCACGCCGGACACGGAGTAGCGGAGCCTCGGCTCGAATGAGTGGCCGGTGAACCACACTCCGTTCCGCAGCTCGTAGCTCCGTGATGAAGGCAGGGAGCGGTCGCTCGAGGGCGAGGGCGTGATTGCGCAGGCGCTCGCGAGCAGCAATGAGAGCATGCGGCCGCGCATTACGGAATCCTCTGGAGCACAGGTACAGGATCGATCGGCTTGCCCTTCGACCACCGCGTGACGTCTGCACTCCGCGCGATCGCGAAGTGGAGGTGTGGCGCACTCGCCGCCGCATTCCCCGTCGATCCCACGTAGCCGATCAGCTGCCCGCGAGCGACGACGTCGCCTTCACTGAGTCCGGGCGCGTAGGCATCGAGATGCGCGTACATCAGGACGAATCGTTCCGACGAGTCGGCCGCGTAGACCATCAGGCCGCCCGCCGCACTCTTGACGAGCTTGAGGACGCGCCCCTTCGCCGCCGACTTCACAGGGGTGCGCCGCGCCGCCATCATGTCGAGCGCATTATGCTGCCTCGTCCCACCGCCGCGGCGCTCGGTGAAGGTGCTCCGGAGCATTGCGGGATCGACGCCATCGAGCGGCATCCCGATCGCTCGCGACAGGAGCGCGAGATCCTCGCCGGTTACGGTCTCGATGCCGGTCGGTTCGGGGTGGGGGACATCAACGGAGTCGTCCTTCACGTCGCCCGCGGAGCTCACGGATGCCGTCGGCGCGGGGGCGGGCATCGACGTCGAGCCGTAGCCGCGCGCCATGCCCACCGCGGCAAGGACGATGACCGCGACGAGCACGCACTGCACGTAGCTGATGATCTCGATGCGGCCGGCGTCGCGCGGATTCGGTGTCGCGCGACCGGAGCGCCAGCGGAGGAGCGTCATCATCGGCCAGACCTCGAGCGCGGCGATGACGATGAACAGCCCGAGCTTGGCGAGGAAGACGTGATTCGAGACGTAGTAGCCGGTGCTCTTCTCGGTGGAGCCGAAGAGACGCCAGAGTCCCGTGACGAGCCACAGGATGGCGGCGACGCCCCACCATGCATCGCCGGCGAAGGCGCGCTTGAGGGCGCCGCGGTCGTCGGGGTCGCGCAGGGAGTCGCCAAGCGCGCGGGCGCGGGCCCAGGCGCCAGCAAGCCCGATGCCGAGGGCGAGGAGGTGGATCCAGGCGAGGAGGAGGCGAGTGGTCACGCGTCAAGCTACACGATCCATTCGTCCTGGGTGTCACCTCAGAACAGGTACCCGAGCCCGATGTAAACCGCCGCCATTGTCTGCGACGAGTGCCCAACGTCCGTGGCGACGACGAAGGAAGGTCCGATTCCCATGCGCGCGCCACCACCGTACGACATATGCAGGTCATTCAGCACCTCGCCGAAGCGAAGCTCGTCGTTCCAGACACGACCCGCGTCCACGAACCCGCTGAGGACGAGCCGCGCATCGCGGCCACGCAGCGAGAAATCGGCGGCGTGCCAACGCAGCTCGTTGTTCGTGAACGCCACGCCCTTGCCGACATACCGGTTCTTCGGAATGCCGCGCAGCGAGCTTCCGCCGCCGAGTGCTTCGTCATCCTTGAAGGAGCCCTGCACGATTGCGAGTTCCTGCACCGGGACGCTTCCCGACAGATTCTGCATCACGACGCGCTGGGCGAGGGTAAGCCGGCCACCGAGGGGCGTGTACTGCCGAACCGTGGCGGTGGCGCGCGTGAAGGCCTGGTCACCGCCGAGCACGTGGCCGGCGCGCTGGACGAGCACCTCGGCCCATGTGCCGCGACGTGGCCCGATTTCGCGGTCGCGTGTGTCGAGCACGAGGCCGGCCCGGACATAGCGTGCGTGCGTTTCCGGCAGGTCGCCGCGGCCCATGTGCGCCGACAGCAGCGTGGATCCCTCGTCGTACGGGACCGTGTTCACCGTGACGTTCGCCGCGCCGACGCCCACCAAGGCGCGCAGCGACGGGCCGGCGAGCTCGCGCTGCACGTTCACGCTTCCGCGCATCGTACGCCGGCCGTACCGGTAGAAGTACTTGTTCGCTCCCGTGGTCGCGTCGGCATCCACGACGGTGGCGTTGCCCACGCCGTAGTAGGGCGACGCCTGCTGCCGCTCGCGCGCGACCGACGCGTTGAGGCGCCAGCCGCTCGGCAGGAGGTGCGGAGCGTCGAGGAACAGGCTGATGTCGCGCCGTCCCTTGCTCGTGAGGAAGACGGTCGGTTGCAGCGTGAAGCGATAGGGCGACGCACCCTCGGTCCCATAGTCGTAGTACTGCAGCAGGGCACCGTAGCCGAGCCCCTCATCGGCATCGAAGTTGAGTGCGGGAAGGCCGGTGAGTGACGCGCCGGTCGGGCGGGGGGGCGATGACTGGCTGGACGCTGCGAGCGGTACGGTGATCAGGACCGCGATGAGCGAGAGGCGCATGGTAGGGTTCCGGAAAGGGGAGGCTGGCGGGACAGACTCATTTTCGCGGTTTCTGAGGTCTCATTCCCTCGGGCGTTGTACGTAGGCGCGCGGCGATCTCTACGTAGGCGTCATCCCGGGCTCCGGTCAGCAGGAACACCGGCTGCTGGTAGGTATTCCTGAACGGCACATGATTCGCTTGTGGTGGGGGAAACCTCTACCCGAGTGTACGCCATGAAAGCCAAAGACATCATGACGGCCAGCCCGTACTGCTGCTCGTCGTCCGACTCCCTGCAGGACGTCGCGCGCGCGATGCGCGAGCACGATTGCGGTGCCGTTCCGGTCGTCGACGGCGGAAAGGTCGTCGGCATCGTGACCGACCGTGACATCACCATTCGCGCCGTTGCGGATGGGCGCGCGGGCGACTCCGCGGTGGGCGACATCATCACCCGGAATCCGTCCTGCTGCGGCCCCGACGACGACGTGAGCGCCGTCGGCAAGGTCATGGCCGACCATCAGGTGCGTCGCGTGCCGATCGTGAGCGCCGATGGCAAGGTGGTGGGCATCGTCGCCCAGGCCGATCTCGCGCGCGCATCTGGCGAGCGCGTCAGCGAGCACGAGGTCGCGTCGGTCGTGGAGCGTATTTCGGAACCGGCAGGCAAGCCATAACCACCCCGGCGCGTGGCCACGGCGACCGTGCCCCGGCCATTCTTCGGCTGTAAGCTGCGGCGATCTTGAGCCCAGACCACGGAACGCCGATGACGCCGAAAGAGCGCACGCCGACGTCGCCGCAATGGCGTTCTTGGTCCAAAGAAACGCTGGGATCACATGGTAGGATGTGATCCCAGTGCCCTTCGTCTCTCTTTTCTTCTTCTTCTTCTTCTTCTGCTGCTGCTTCTGCTTCTGGTACTTCGTTGCCTTTCAACGCCGTTGCGGCGTCGTCGGCGTGCGTAGTGTCGGCGTCATCGGCGTTCCGCGCGGTCTGGGTTTCAGGAGACCCTGACCGAGCAACTACACAGCGACGGCGACGGCCTCCACCACGCGGCCGTCGAACAACGCCACCTCGCGATCGGCATGCTGCGCGTACCTCGAATCGTGTGTCACCATGCACACCGTGCTGCCATTCTGGTTCAGCTCGCGCAGCGCTTCCATCACCGCCTCGCCGTTCTTCGAGTCCAGGTTGCCAGTCGGCTCGTCGGCCAGGAGGATCGCCGGATCGCCGGCCACGGCGCGCGCCACGGCAACACGCTGCTGCTGGCCACCGCTCAGCTGCGCCGGGAAGTGCTTCGCGCGGTGTGACATGCCAACCCGGTCGAGCGCAGACGCCACGCGATCGCGACGCTCGCCCACCGCCATGTCGCGATAGGTGAGCGGCAACTCGACATTCTCGAAGACAGACAGGTCGCCGATCAGGTTGAATGCCTGGAAGATGAACCCGATCTCCCGGTTGCGAACGCGGGCGCGATCACCGGGCGCGAGACGCGCCACGCTCTCTCCCGCCAGCGAATACTCTCCGCCGCTCGGCGTATCGAGCAGGCCGAGGATCGAGAGCAGCGTCGTCTTGCCGCAGCCGGCTGGGCCGCTGATCGCGACGTACTCGCCCTTGTCGATGTGGAAGTTGATGTCCGCGAGCGCGTGCGTCTCCACCTCGTCGGTGAAGAACACCTTCGTGATGCCCTGGAGGCTGATGAGTGCGCTGCCGTCATTGGAAGTCATCCGTCGACTGGAGCCGCTCTCGCTGGTTCTGCGCGATGGCCTGGAGCTGCTGTACTTGGCCGGCCTGCGTCGCGATCTGCGCGTCGATCGCCTGCGCCATCAGCGTCAACCGCTCCTGCTCGATGCGCCGGCGCGTCGTGTACTCATCGGCCTGCGCCTTCTTGTTTCGGGCGTCGAACGCGGAGACGAGCTTGCGCGCGATGAGCGAATCGGCGGCTTGCAGTTCCTGCATGGCACTCACGTACTGCGTGCGCGTGTGTGCCACGACGCCCTACTGCGTGAGCAGTCCGCTGCGCAGGTTGGTCCGCAGGTTCAGCAGCTCGATCTGCGCCTGCTCGAAGACGTTGGCCTTCTCGAGGTCGCGCATCATCGCGTAGCTGAACACCTCTTCGCAGCTTCCCGACTGATTGCAGGAGTCGGAGCCGGGCTTCGGTCCGGGGGCGGAAAGGTTCACGAGCCGGCCGGACTCGCGCACGGGAAGCGGACGTCGCAGCAGCTGGTCGAACATGGAGAAGATCGCCGCGTTGGCCCCGATACCGAGGGCGAGGGACATGACGGCGATCGCGGGTCGGTTTCGCAAAAAGGGGCCGGGCGATTCGCATCGCCCGGCCCCCTGTGGTCGTCTCGTGGACTCCTAGCGCCGACGCTCGACTTCCAGGTCCTCGAGGTCGTCGTCGCCACCCATCACTCCGCCGGAGATCTTCGCCGCATCCGTATCCGTGATCGGCTCGGCCGCGGGCGTGGTGTTGATGACATCGTTGGCGTCCTGCTGCGATGGTGCTTTCGGGGCTTCCATTTCATCCTCTGGGACGAAGGGATGGGCGGCGGATGCGGAGCGCGTCCACGCACGACGAAGATAGGATGGCGTCGTGCGGACCGCTATGACGGACGTCACAGGTCATCATCGGATAGCGACGCGTGCGCGTACAAAAAAAAGGCCGGGACGATATGTTCGTCCCGGCCTTTCCGCGGTGCCTAGCGCTGGACTTCCAGCTCCTCGAGATCGTCGTCGTCGCCGCCTGAACGGGCGAGTCCACCCGACATGCCTCCGGCATCCTGATCCGAGATCGGGCTGCCGGCAATCGGCTCTGCCCTCCTCGCGGCGGCGCCCGCCAATGCGCCCGCTTCGGTGTCCGTGATCGGCTGCGATGCTGCCTTGGGTTTTTCCATTTCATCCTCCTGGACGAAGGGAACGTCGCGGAATGCGGACGCATCCGCGGGTGTGGCGCGGCGCCCGCGCTCTGCGCGGGCGCCGAGGTACTTAGCCGACGTAGATGTCGTCTTCCGTTTGCGTGCCAGGCCCCGCACGACCGCCCGCAACGTCGTCTGCTTCCAGGTCGGTGATCGGCTTCTCGGGGAGCGGCAGGATGTCCTTGGTGTCGGGCTCCGATGGCTTCTTCTCGCTATCCATTTCATCCTCGGGACGAAGGGAATCGTGCGTGGCGGCACAGCGCCTCCACGCACGACGAAGCTATGACGTGCCGTCCCGCATCGCTATGACGCAGGTCACGACCAGCGATACGGCTTAGTTGGCTGGCTTCACCCCGGCCTTCACCCAGCCGTCGAGCGCGGTAAACGCATCGATCATCTGGCCGGTGGAGAAAGCACAGTGGCCGTACCCGACCACGGTGCGCTGCAGCAGCATCCCACTCCGCCCCTGGCCGGCGACGCGCGTCGCGAACTCCGCCTCGTGGAAGAACGGCACCAGCGGATCGCGGGTGGTGTGGAGAGTGACCGTCGGGATCTCGAGGTCGCCATTCGGATCGTAATACGTGTCGAGGAACGTCTCGCCGCGCCGGGTCGCCGTGAACCGGCCGACGCCCGCGTTGACCGCGGTGAGGAGGGATGCCGTCAACAGGCCGGGTGCCGCGGCATCGTACGCTACGTTCGCATTGTCGAACATCGACTCGCCCTTCGTGCGCCGCAGGAAGTCGTCGATGCCCACGACGTCGTATACGAGGGCATTGATCAGCGAGCCAGCCAGCTCCGGTCCGTTCACCCCGGCAAGGGGCGTCTGCTTCATGCGCGCCATGGCACCGAGTCCGTTCGGATTGATCGTGATCGCGGTCTGCACCGGGACGATCACGTCCGTGTACGGGTCGAGCCCCGGCGGGACGTCGAGCACGGTACCCGGCAGCACGCCCGGATAGAAGAAGTCGAAGAGCACGCGCACGTGGCCGATGTACGTCACCTCGGTTGTCGCACCACCGAGCGGCGCACACATCGCCAGGATGCCGTCGTAGTGCTGCGACTCCTGCTCGGCGATCTTCTGGGCGATCAGCCCGCCCATGGAGGTGCCGACGAGATAGCTGTGGGTCGCGCGCCCGAAGTTGGAGATGAAGATCGGCTCGAGCTGCCGGGTGCGGGCGGTGCCGTCTCGAACGGCCCACCCGTTCTCCGAGAAGCTCGAGTACGCGACCGCGAAGCCCAGCCTGCCGAGTGAGTCACGGACGGCGGGAAAGCCGTCGCCCGTGGGAAGCTCGATGGGAGCCTGGGGAAGCTTGATGCCGTGCGCGTAGTAGATCACGCCGCCGTTCCACGTATGGGGCATGTGGAGCGCATAGAGCGCACCCGAACTGGTCTCCCCGGTGATGGTGTTCGACCAGACCGCCGAGGCGCCGAGCGACGTCGCGGTCCGCGCAGCCGTTGGACCGGCGGCGGGGCGGAGCGGCGCGCTCGGGGGCTGTTCCGCGCATGCGGTGAGAAGGGCGAGGGCGAGCATCAACTTCATGGTATGGCGTTGCATTGGTAACTCCGGTGAAGTTCCATGTCGCGCCTGCCCGGTGGGAAGCAGGTCGCGCGCAGCCGGGAGGTGTCCTGGAGCGCGCGACGAGTATCGTCCCGGGAGGCGGTCTCGCCTCTCGGGTAATCGACGTAGACGTGCATGCGGAACTACGTATCACGCCCAGACCGCGGAACGCTGCTGGCGCTCAGCGTACCCCGAGAATCCGGAGCGTAAGGCCGACACCATGACCGGATTTTCCCATGCCGCATGCGGGGAGACGTCCCGACTTGGCCGCTTCACCCAACGGACGGGGGCACTGACCGCGTAGCAGAGGTATCACCCTTTCGGAGAAACTCGTGAGACGTACTTCAATAGTTGCGATGGCCCTGACGGCGCTGGCGTTCGGTGCGGTCGAGGCATCGGCGCAGGCCAAGTCGTTCGCAGGCGCGTGGACCGTGGTCGCCGGGCCGAATGCCGCGACACCGGCACCCGGTGGACGCGGCGGCGGGCGCGGTGGGCTCGGCCAGGCCGCGACCATCTCGCAGGACGACAAGACGCTGACGATCACGCGCACCACACAGGCCGGCGAGATGAAGATGGTCTACAATCTCGACGGCTCGGACAGCAAGAACACCATGGCGATGGGTGGCAACTCGGTCGAGCAGGTGTCGAAGGCGAAGTGGGACGGCGGCAAGCTCCACATCACCACGTCCACGATGTTCAACGGCGAAGCGCGCGAGACGACCATGGTGATGTCGCTCGACGACGCGGGGCAGCTCATCGTTGAGGCAACGCAGCCGGCACGAGGCGGCGGCGCACCGACGACCACGAAGATGACGTACAAGAAGGGCTGAGTCGTTCCGGTGCGACGTCGCCAGAGTAGGGTGGCACTACTCGTGCGACCGTCCACGCCACATGGATCACCGCACGTTCATGGACGTCCTCGGCAACACCTGGGAAGTGTGGGAGGTGTACCCGCAGCTTCTCGAGCGACGTCTGCTCCGGGAGCGCCGCGCGCTGCGGCGCGGCAACATCGATCGCCGCCACGAACCGGTGGGCCGAAAGACGCAGCCGCTCCAGATCCGCTTCGGATGGCTCGCGTTCCAGAACAAGCATGAGCGGCGGCGGGTGCTCTCCGTCCCGGACGACTGGGAGGGGATGGACGACCGGGAATTGCGGGCGCTGCTCGCGCAGTCGAAGCTGAGCAGTCGGCCACGGAGGCCGCGCGCCTGAGTTACAATGGCCCATGACTTTTCGTCTCGACGGCGTTCAGCGTCGCGCCCTGTCCGCGCTGTGCAGCAGGATCGTCCCGCATGCCGACTCGCCGGCGCTCGCCGAGGCAGTCGAGACTCGGCTAGCGGCAGGTGATCCCGTTCTGGCGAAGCAGGTCGCGCTCCTCCTCACCGTCTTCGATCATCCGGTGACCGCACTCGCGACGGGCATGCGAGTCGGACGATTCTCGTCCTGGCCCGCGGCCGAGCAGGACGCCTGGCTCTCGCGGTGGGAGGCGAGCGCGCTTCCGCCGATGCGGACGATCTTCCAGGCCTTTCGCCGGCTGGTACTCTCGACGTGTTATGCATCGCCGTCGGAGTATGCGGGCATCGGCTTCCGCGGTCCCCTTCACGATCGCGATGCGGTCGTCGCCTGGGAGGGCGCGCTTCCGGGTACGACCTCGGATGCCGAGATGGTGCTGCGCGTGCCGGATGCGCGAGTGCGGAGCGCGCATCGTGATGCCGCTGCCGAGTGGATCGCGGCGAACCAGGTGCCGGCCGGCGTGGTGCAGGGGCACGAGATCGCCGACGAGCGGCGCCTATCCGCCGACGTCTGCGTCGTTGGCACGGGGGCCGGTGGCGCGGTCGTGGCAGCACGCCTCGCCGAGCATGGTCTCGACGTGGTGGTGCTCGAGGAGGGCGGCTACTGGACCGCAAGCGATTTCACCGAGCACGAGGCCGACATGGTGCCGCGCCTCTGGGCCGATGCGGGGGCGCGCGCCACGGATGACCTCTCGCTCTCGGTGTTTCAGGGGCGCGCCGTTGGCGGGAGCACGACCATCAATTGGATGATCATGCTGCGTGCGCCGGACGCGGTACTCGACGAGTGGGCGGACGAGCACGGAATGGAGGGGATGCAGGGCTCCACGATGGCGGCCGCGTACGACCGGGTGGAGCGCGACGTCCACGCGCGCATGGTTGCTGCTGATGCACACGCGCCGCACAACAGCGTGATCCTCGACGGCGCGGCAAAGCTCGGCTGGCACGCACGCGCGGCCGCGAACAATGCCAAGGGATGCGTGCGAGCCGGCTTCTGTGGTGTCGGGTGCCGGTATGGCGCGAAGCAGGGAACGCTGGTGACGTACGTGCCGCGCGCGCTCGCGGCCGGCGCACGCCTCTACAGCGACGCGCGCGTGGACACGGTGTCGCACCAGGGCGGCGGCGGCGGAAAGCGCGTGCACGCCACGGTGCTGGACCGGACCACGGGCGCACCGCGCGGGACGCTGGTGGTGGATGCGCGCATCGTGGTGCTGTCCGCGGGCGCCGTGGGCACACCGGCGATCCTCCAACGGTCAGGCATGGGCGGCGGCGGGGTGGGGAAGTACCTCCGCGTGCATCCGACGACCGCGATCGTTGGGCGGTACGATCGGGAGATGTACGCCGCCGCGGGGATTCCACAGTCGGCGCTCTGCGACCACTTCATTCGGGGCGCCGGAAATGCGCACGGGTTCTGGATCGAGAGCCCGGCACTACTCCCCGGGCTTGCGTCGGTGGCATTGCCCGGCTTCGGTGCGGTGCACCGCGAAACCATGCGCGCCTTTCCCCAGCTATCGAGCCTCATTGCACTCGTGCGCGACGGAGCCGATCGCGGACGCTCGAATGGCTCGGTGCGCGTGGATCGCGCGGGCCGGCCGCACATCGCCTACCGGCTCGGAGACGCCGATCGCGCGACGCTGTTGCGCGGGATCGAGGCGTCCGCGCGATTGCACTTCGCCGCGGGCGCATCCGAGGTGCTGACGCTGCATTCCCCGTCGCTGCGGCTGACGCGTGACTCGCAGCTGGCGGAGATCGCCCGCCGCCCTTCAGGCCCCAATCAGCTCGGGCTCTTCACGGCCCACATGAACGGGACGTGCCGCATCGGGCGCGATGCGACGACGAGCGGGTGCGGACCGGATGGGCAGCGGCACGGGGTGCCCGGGCTGTACGTGGCCGATGGATCGCTCTTTCCGACCGCGCCCGGAGTGAATCCGCAGAACACGATCATGGCAATGGCGCACATCCTGGCGGAGCGGATAGCCGCCTCGTGACCCTTCGCGAGGCGGTAAAGTTGTCGCTTGTTTGCCGAGTTTGGCGCTCGTAGAATAGTGCGTCGCTCAACAGGTCATGACTCGCGAGGTCGTGCGACGCTGCAATCGCCCTCACTTCAGGAGAAGTCCCGAATGCGTGTTCGTCTATTTGCTGCCCTCGTGCCGCTGGCCCTGGCCGCTGCACCGGTACAGGCTCAGTTCACCCCGACCTACGACACGTTCGGTGCCTTGCCGCAGGCGACGTTCGGCGGAAGCGGCATCCCGAACCACGCAGTGGCGCAGAGCGTGTTCAACGGCGTGACGCTCGGCCTCACGGCCACGCAGCGCTTCTCGAACCCGGTCGTCACCAACAACGGCGCCGGCACCTACTACGCCACGCTCGGTAGCGGCGGCAGCGGCGCCACGGCGGCGTACGCCCGCTGGAACTTCAACTACTTCATCGGCGGCCAGAACGCTGGCAACTACAGCTACGTGCTCCGCTATGACTTCGATCCCGCGCAGGGCACGCTCGTCGCCGACCACGGCTCGGTGGCACTCGGCAATGCCGCGTCGCAGAACTCGTGGAACCTCGGCATGGGTTTCCTGAACAGCACGGGGGGCCCGATCGTCGAGCCCACCTATGCTTCGTTCAGCAACAGCGTGAATGGTGAGTACACCTTCGCCCTGCTCGCGTACGATGCGAACAACGTCGAAGTGGACCGTGTCGCGATCGCCGTGACGACGACCCCCGAGCCGGCGTCGCTCACGCTGATGGCGTCTGGCCTCCTCGCCTTCGGTCTCGCCGCGCGCCGTCGTCGCAAGGCCTGATCGACTTCCGCTGGTAAGGAAAGCGCCCCTCGGCTCCGGCCGGGGGGCGCGTTCACATTCGGCCCTCGCGCTTCGGCGTCGGGGCTGGGCTTCCCGCCAACTCACTTCCGAAAAACGTACGTCAACCCCTCCGACATGAACGTGATCGTCTCGTTCGCGAGACTCCCGGAGATGCCCTCCGTCTCGCCCGTCACGATGAAAGTGATCCCGGTGCCATTGCGGGTGAAGTTTCCCTGGTTGTTGAATGTCTCCGTCTCGGCCAGCGTCCCCTCGGTGATGCGCACCGACCCAGTCACCCGGAACGCGCCGCCGTCGAGCAACGTGATCGTCTGGCTCACAAGCTCGAACGTCGTGGTTGCCACGAGTTCCACGTAGGGCAGGTTGGCTCCGTTGACGGTCCGGAGCACATAGGCGCCCCTGATGTCCTCGGTCGGCGCAGTGCTGTCCCGGCAGCCCGAGAACACGAAAGCCAGCAGGACGAGCAGCAGGCAGCGGCGGGACAATGGCGACTCCTGTGAGTGGGGTCCTTCGGCAGCCGGGATGCGCCCGTCTACGTAACAACGTTCCCGTTACTACGTAATCCGACGGATCGTTCACCAGTGGCGACCCCGCCACTCTTCTCCACGTCAACATTGGAGTGGAGATGGCGATGCCGAACCTGGTGCGGATCGACGGGTGTGTGATGGCCGTGGCGGACTCGGGTGACCTTCGGGCCACCGAGTCGCTGACCGACGCCGAGCGGCGCGAGTACGCCACGATGGTGAGCGATCAGGCGCGTGCGGATTATCGGGCAAGCCGCCTCGCCGCCAAGTGTGCGGTGGCGCACGTGCGCGAGCCGGACCTCGGCGGGGACGTCGAGGCCATGCTCGGCACGATCAGCGTGCTCCGCCGCCCGCGCGCGCGCGCAGACGTCCTCATGCGCAGCTCGGAGGGTGGTTGGTCCACTCTCCCGCTCTCCCTCTCGCTGTCCCATTGCGATGGACGGAGCGCGGCGGTCGCGGCGAGCGCTGGAATGCGCGTCGGCGTGGACGTGGAACGCATGGCCTCGATCGCGTACGACCACTTGCGCTACTTCGCGACGGAGGACGAGCGCAGCTGCGGGCCCCGGTCGTCGTCGTCCCTCTGGGCGCTCAAGGAGGCCGCATGGAAGGCGATGGACATGGCCCCCGAGTCGCCATTTCACGCGCTCGAGCTGCGGTTCACGGCGGAGCGCGAGGTGTGCGCGGTGCGCGCGTTTGGCCACGAACACCCGGCCCGGGCCGTACTGCTCCGGCCCTGGGGACGTACGCACGTGGTTGCCCTGGTGATCGTGGGCGCGCCGTCATGACGGGCATCTCCGGCATCGCCTACGCGTTTCCGAAGGTCTCGCGCTCCATCGCCGAGCTGGCGCACGACGGTGCGCTCGAGAGCGACGCGGGCGTGCTTCAGCGGTTCGGCTTCGATCGCGTGCACGTTGCAACCGACGAGAGCCCATACACCCTCGCGCTCGACGCCGCGGCGCGGCTGCTGGCGGTGCGCGCGATCGATCCGGCGTCGATCGGCCTGCTCATTTATGGCGGGTCGCCGAGCGCGATGGCGTTTGCGTCGCACGACGAGGCGGTTGCCGGCGCGGCGAAGCTCTGCACCGCCGATCGCTTTCGGTTTCCAGCAACGCGCCTCCAATTCGAGTTGGGCCTGGAGCACGCTGCGGTACTCGCAGTGGACCAGTTGGCGTGCGCCACGCTCTTCGGCGCGATTCGCATCGCCCGCGCCATGATGGACGCCGAGGGAATCGACCGCGCGCTGTGCATATCGTGCGAGTTCTACCCGCGGCTCGCGGGGCGGGAGGCGATCTACAACTGCACGTCGGACGCGGCATGTGCGGTGCTGCTCGAGCGCGACAGCCGAAGCAACGTGATCGTCGGCGCCTCGACGATTACCAAGGGCTACTACTGGGACGCGTCCGGCATGCGCGAGGAGGTCGTCGCCTCGTACTTCCCGACGGCCGTGCAGGCCATCGCGCGGACCATCGCCGACGCCGGGTGGACGGCTGCCGACGTCGACTGGGTGATCCCGCACAACGTGAGCATGCGGAGCTGGGAGATCCTGCTCCGGCTCGCGGGATTGCCGAAGGCGCGGTTGTGGTCGCGCAACATCGCCGCGCACGGGCACACGCTCGCGGGCGACAACTTCATCAACCTGCGCGACGCGATCTGCGCGGGAGCGGTCGTACCGGGCGACCGCGCGCTGCTCTTCTCCTTTGGCTACGGGGCCCACTGGTGTGGGCTCGCTCTGGAGGTCTGAATGCGAAACGGGACGAGAGGACGACAGGACGAGAGGACGAGAGGACTGCGTAACAGCGACACTGCCCATGCAGAGGGGGTCGTCCTCCTCACTGGGGCAACCGGACTGTTAGGTGGCCTCGCGCTACGACAGTGGCTCGGGTGGCCACACGCGCCTCGCGTTGCGGTGCTCGTGCGCGACGCCGCGCGCTGGCCGGCGACCGCTGCGCGCCTCGGCCTGCCGCGTGGTCTCGCGGCGGTGCTCGAAGGTGACGTGGCCCGCGAGGGACTTGGGCTCTCGCCCGAGCGGCGCGCGTGGCTCCGCGACCGCGTGTCGGCCATCGTGCATCTCGCGGCCGATACCACATTCTCGCGGCCACTCCACGCGTCGCGAGCCGTGAACGTTGACGGGACCAGCCACCTGCTCGAGCTGGCCGCCGACTGCCCACACGTCGAACGATTCGCGTTCGTCAGCACGGCCTTCGTCGCCGGACGTCGCACGGGAGTCATCCCGGAGTCAGCGGAGGGCGCCTCGAACGCCGACATCGGGTGGGTGAATGCCTACGAGCAGTCGAAGGCCGAGGCCGAGGCGCTCGTGCGGCGTGCGCGGACCGATGCGGTGGTGCTGCGATCGAGTACCGTATTCTGCGACGACAGCTCGGGGACGGTCACGCAGCGCAACGCGGTGCATCGCGCGCTGCGCCTCTTCCACGATGGCTACGCCGCGATGATCCCCGGGATCGCGAGCTCCACGCTCGATGCGGTCACGGCGGAGTATGTGGGGGACGCGATCGCACGAATCGCGCTGTCCGATGGCGTCGCGGGAGAGACAGTGCACCTGTGCGCCGGCGCCGGGGCGATGCCGTTGGACGAGTTGCTCGAGGTGAGCTTCTCACGCTGGTCGCGCAACGTTACCTGGCGCCGCCGGGGGTTCGCGCAGCCGTCGCTCGGCGACCTCGATACGTGGCGGCTGTTCGCCGACGCCGTCGAGGAGACCGAGCATCCACGTCTCCGGCAAGTCACGCACGCGCTGTCGCACTTCCTGCCGCAACTCGCGCTCCCGAAACAGTTCGTCACCGCGCGCGCCGACGCGTTGCTCGGCGTGCCTGCGGTTCCAGTGCGCGAGTACTGGAGCGCAATGATCGACCATCTCGAGGAGACGGGCTGGCGCGGCGTGGCCGGCATGTCGGAGGTGGCAGCATGAGCGCGCCATCGGCGTTCGCGGCGGAGCTGCTGGCATGGATCAACGCGCGCTTCGCGCCGAATGGTCCGCCCATTCTCGCCGACACGCGTCTGTTCTCGGGGGGACTGATCAACTCCATGCGCATCCTCGAGCTCATCGCGTGGACGGAGCGCGCGATCGGGCACGAAATCCCGGATGCGAAGATCAGGACGGACTACTTCGCGTCTGTCGAGCAGATCACGGCAACCTTCGGGCAGCCATGAGCGCCGCCGATCGAATCGTCGCGGAGTTGCGCGCTCGGGGAGAGCTCTGGGAGATCGCTCCCGGCCTCTGCGGACTCCGCGGCGACGCCCTCGCGCTGTATCGCACCCTGGAGCGCGCGGTTGCGGGTCTCGCCGCGGCAACGGATGCTGAGCCCTGCGCAGAATGGGCGACCCCGCCCGGCATTGCGCTGCACACGCTCGCGCGCGCGAGCTACTTCGAGTCGTTCCCCCAGTGGCTCACGCTGGCGTCGCACCTGCGTGAAGACGCCGAGTCGCTCGAGGCAGTGGCGCGGAGCGCGCAGCCCGCAGACGCCGCGCGCGATGCCGCGGCCCCTGCGGGTGCCGCGTTGCCCCCGGCCGTGTGCTACCACGTGTACGCGGCGTACGCGGACACCACCTTG
>JBKJMP010000018.1:0-3367 GCA_046596395.1 Gemmatimonadaceae bacterium | reverse complement strand
CCAGGATCCCTGGCACCGCCGCAAACCCTCGCCCCTTGAACTGCCGACAGGCGCGAGCGCCGTCCTTCAGCACCCGGTCGTGCGCGCCGAGGGAGTGAAGGGTGTTCGAGTAGAACACGCAGAGGTCCGCGTGGCCCCGCAGCTCTCCCGCCTCCGGGTCGAGACGCGAGTAGATCGAGTCCGCTTCGCGCAGGCGGCCGCTGCCGTATGCGGCGAGCGCGAGACTGTTCGCCGCGAACTGTGACTTCGGTGCCGCGCGCGCCATGGCGGCCGCGGCATTGTATTCCTCAGTCAAGTCGCCGCGAACGCGCGCGAACTGCATGTCGAGAAACAGGCGCTCGAATGGAGAGAGCCGCTCCTCGCGACGCTGGAGTATGCGTCCGACCGAGTCGGCCTCGCTGTTCCGCCCGAGGTTCGTCAGCAGGTTCATCATGCGAAGCAGTGGCAGCACGTACGCGGAGTCCAGCGCCGCGGCGCGAGCATAGTGCCGCAAGGCACCGTCGCCAGCGTCACTGAAGCGCAGCTCGTCGCCCTTGAGGTACTCCCGGTACGACTCCATGCTCGGCGGCCGAGTGGCGACGGCGCTCAGTGCAGCGAGGCGCGGGTCGAGCATCGATGCCAGGCTGGCGGTCACACGTTGACGGAGCAACTCCACCGCGTCGAGCGGGCGCGAGGCGGGCGCTGCCACGGGTTCGATCGCGGGCAGCCGTTTCCCTGCGCTCGCATCGGTGAAGTCGGCCTCGAAAGCGACGCTGTCGCCGCGCCGGTAGTACGATCCGGAGATGACGAGCCCCGCCTTCGCGAGCGACGCGAGTCCAGCGACAGACTGGGCCGCAGTCGACGCCCCACTGCTGTCGCGCGCGGCGATGTCACTCTCAGTGCCAGCGACGTCGACGAACCCCGTGCCTGCCAGCGCGCGCGCGATCCAGTCGGCGGCCATCGCGCCGAGCGGATCGAGCGACGCATCGCCAGTGCGGTTGGCGAACGTAGCCACGACGACGCGTTCCGGCGCGAGCCCTGCCAACTCTGTTGGCGCGGGCGACTCCGCCGACCTGCGCTGCCACACGGCGCCGCCGCCCGCGACGAGTGCTGCAAGGCCGATCACGCCACCAGTGATCACTACGCGGCGGGAGCGCGGAAGCATGGGAGCACCATTTCCCGCGCGCACCGATGAGTCGTCGAGTCGGCGCAGCAACTCATCCGCGGAGGCAATCCGCGCGGCAGGATCCTTGGCCAGGCACTGAGCGACAACGGCAGCGAGCGACGCTGGCACCGAGCGATTTGCAGCCGACAGTGATACCGGGACCTCAGCGATATGGGCGGCGATGAGCTGCTGCGCGGTCGTCTTCCCCGCGAACGGATGCCTCCGTGCCAACAGCTCGTACGCGATGACTCCCCATGCGTACAGATCGGCCCGGGCGTCCACGTCGTCGCCTGCGGCCTGCTCCGGCGCCATGTACGCGGGAGTGCCAAGGCTCGTCCCGACCTGCGTGAGTGTACCTCCCGGCGCCTCCGTCCTCGACGCGGAAACCGCCTTCGCAATGCCGAAGTCCGTGACCACCGCCGTGCCGGAGGAGAGCAGCACATTCTCGGGCTTGATGTCGCGGTGCACGACGCCTGCCGCGTGCGCGTACGACAGCGCCTTCGCGATGTCGCGAAGGATCGAGATCGCCTCGAGGAGTGGAAGCCCCGGTTCCTGCATGTGCACGCGCAGAGATTCGCCGCGCACGAATGGCATCGTGTAGTACGGGAGGCCGCCGCTCGTCGTCCCCGCCGTGAGCACCGGCACGATGTGCGGCTCCTGCAGTTGCGCCGCCAGCTTGATCTCACGGGCAAACCGCTCAGCGCTGAGACCTTCGATGCAGTCTCGCGGCAGGACCTTTACGACGACATCTCGCCCGAGCTGCTCCTCCCGTGCGACGAACACCCGCGCCATGCCGCCGCCGCCCAACTCGCGTTCCAGCGTGTAGGCGGTGCCGAGCGAGTGCTGGAGATCCTGATGGAGCTGGTCGATGGGCACGTGGCGGACCGATGAGGGCTCGAGGCCAAAGGCTGCCACAGGATGATTCACCATCCGAGTCCAACCTTGGCGCTATTCGTGGCATAATGGAAGGCCGGGTCGATAGACTTGCTGTCGAGAACCGAATGGGATAGCACCGCAGCGGCGAGACGGGTCACCCTCCAAACCTCACAAGAAAGGCGCGACGACTCATGGTTAGCGGTAACGAAAGACCGGTGTACGTGATCCTGGGTGCAACCGGCGGCATCGGCAGCGACCTCTGTCGCCGTCTATCGGAATCCGGCGCCAGGCTCGTGGTCGGCGCCCGCAACGAGGAGCGGCTCAATGCCCTTGCCGACGCGACGGGGGCGCTGGCGGTGAGCCTCGACGCGACGAAGTCCGGAGAGGTGGACAAGCTCCTCGCGAGGGCCGTCGAGGAGCATGGCCGCGTTGACGGGGTCGCCAATTGCGTCGGCTCCTTCCTGCTCAAGCCAGCCCACCTCACGAGCGACGAGGAGTTCGCGGAGACCATCTCGCTGAACCTGAACTCGGCGTTTGGGACGGTCAAGGCAGCCGCTCGGCACATGAAACAGGGCGGGTCCGTGGTCCTTATCTCGTCGGTTGCGGCGCGCGTGGGGCTCGCCAACCACGAAGCCATCGCGGCGGCGAAGGCCGGGGTGATCGGCCTGGCCCTGTCGGCGGCGGCTACCTACGTCGGGCGGGGCCTGCGCGTGAACGTCGTTGCCCCGGGCCTCGTCCAGACCCCGATGACGGCGAGGTTGACCGCGAGCGAGCCAGCCCGCCAAGCCTCGCTGGACCTCCATCCGCTCGGGAGGCTCGGCGAACCGGGCGACATATCGCCCATCATCGAGTGGCTGCTCACGCCTGCGACGAGCTGGGTCACCGGCCAGGTCTTCGGTGTGGACGGCGGCCTCTCGACACTCCGCCCCCTCCCGCGGCGCGCCACTTAGGACAGCGGAGATGCAACTGCCGTGCAGTTCGTGAAGTACGTCCTGCTCGCGAATCTTGCGTCCACGCTGTTCATGACCGGCGTGATCTGGTTCGTCCAGATCGTCCACTACCCGCTTTTCGCCAGCGTTGGCGAGGGCCGCTTCCCGGCCTATACCCAGGCCCACTCACGCCTGACCAGCTACGTCGTCGGCCCGCCGATGCTGCTCGAGGCGGGGACGTCGATGCTACTCGTCTTCCGCCGTCCCGCAGAGGTCCCCGAGTGGGCCGCCCTGTTCGGGCTTGGCTTGATCATCCTGATCTGGGCCTCGACGGCCCTCCTTCAAGTCCCGCGACACACCACGCTGGGCGCCGGCTTCGACCGCGCGGCGCACGGCGGCCTCGTCATGACAAACTGGC
>JBKJMP010000540.1:0-9201 GCA_046596395.1 Gemmatimonadaceae bacterium | reverse complement strand
CCGGCCGCGTAGCCGCGAGTGATTCTGCCTCGGTTCACGAGCACCTCCGAAATGTCAGGTGGGCGAGGGATTCGCCCAGAACCCGCCTGGATTGCGCGCCATGTCCGGCGCGAACAGCGCTTTCAGTGTAGCGACGTCAGCAGCAAGATCGCCTGTCGGTTGCATCGGCGCTCCGATGCCGATCTCCCGACGGCCGAAATCGAGCCAGACCGGCACGATCGGCACCCCGGCCGCCTCGGCAATGCGATAGAAGCCCGACCGCCATTCCGTCACCTGCTTCCGCGTCCCCTCGGGCGTGATCGCGAGGACGAAATGCGGCTCGGTGCGAATCATTGCCGCCACTTCCGACACTACCCCCTCCGGCGCCTCGCGCCGTATGGGCCGACCGCCCATGGCGCGGAACAGGCGTCCGATCGGCCCGCGGAACATGCTGGACTTCATGAACCAGCGCGCGTCGAGATCGAGAGCGAACATCGCGACCGCGCCAACGGGGAAGTCCCAGTTCGACGTGTGCGGCGCGACGATCAACACGTACTTGGGGATCTCCGGCAGCGTGCCGTTGAATCGCCACCCCGTCACCCGCATCGCTGCGCGTCCGAGGGTTTGGGCGAGCGACCAGCCTCTCCTCGGATAGCCGGCGGCACCGCTGGCAGAGTCGGTCATGCCGCCAAGGTGGGTCCGTGCAGCCTCGCTCGCTACCGTTCGCGATTTACGGCAGCGCGAGGCACTCGATCTCGACCCGGGCGCCGAGTGCGAGGCCCGAGGCCCCGGTGGCGGAACGCGCGGGGCGTCGTGCTGGATCGAAGTAGGTGACGTAGATCTCGTTCATCGCGGGCCACTCCTTCATGTCCTCGATGAAGACGGTGCACTTGAAGACCTTGTCCATCGACGAGCCCGCACGCAGCAGCACGGCCTTGATGTTCTCCATCGTCTGCCGCGTCTCGGCCTGAATGCCGCCCGAGACCAGGTTGCCTGCGGCGTCCGTCCCGATCTGGCCGGAGAGGTAGAGCACTCCATTCGCCTTCGCGAGTGGTGAGAAAGGGCGGACGGGTCCACCCGTCGCGGCGAGGAATTCTGGGGACCGGCTCGCTGTGGCGCATGCCGTGGTAGCGAACGCGAGAGCAACGAACAGGACAACGCGCATGGGAACAAACCTCGGGTTGGGTGAGCCAGCAATGTCGCGGCATCGCGATTGCTTTGTCATTGGTTACACAAGGAGGGGTACATGGTCAACCGGAATCGAGTCGTGCGGAGCGGCCTGGCGATGATCGGTCTCGCCGCGCTCAGCGCATGTTCGCAGGTGGGATCGCTCGGTAGCGTGCTGGGCAGCGTCCTCGGCGGCGGACAGCAGCAGCAGCAAGGGAGTCAGGTGAGCGGCATCATTCGGGGTGTGGATACACGCAACCAGCAGATCTCGCTGCAGCAGTCGAACGGGCAGACGGTCGGGTTGCTGTTCGACAACCAGACCAAGGTCGTGTACCAGAACCGCGAGTACGCGGTGACGAACCTGGAGAATGGCGACCAGGTGACGGCGCGCGTCCAGCAGACGCAGAACGGTTCATACTATACCGATCTCGTGCAGGTCGATCAGTCGGTCACCACCACCGGGGGGACGACCAACAACACGCAACTCCAGCAGTTGCAGGGATCGGTGCGTCGCGTGGACGCAAACAACGGCTGGTTCGAGATCACCGCTAGCAGCAATGTGGTGCTGACGGTGTCGATGCCGTACAACCCCACGCAAGCCGACCTCAACAAGTTCCGCAGCCTCCGCAACGGCGACGTCGTTCGGTTCACGGGCGTGTACCTGAACAACACCCGCGTGGAGTTGCGCCAGTTCTACTAGTCCTCCTGTGGTGCGGCGAGGTGCCGGACCTCGAGGTTCGGCACTCGCCGCTGGAGGGCGTCGGCAACGAGCAGGCGGTGGCAGTGGCGCGCGTCGGCCTCGAAGCGCACTCGCTACCGCGCGTCCATGCTCCCTGGTCCGAGCTCGCCGGGCGCGCGGTGTTCACTCGGCTGGTCAAGCGGAGGTGGCCGACGCGGCCCAGTGAAGAGCCACACCGCCCACAGCACGCGCGGAGGGACGGCGATCCAGAAGGCGATCGTGCTGAACGGAGTGACGCTCTTCCATACGGTTACACCGGCGTCCACGACGCTGAGGGTGCAATCACCGTTATCCGTGCTGGCCGTCGCGCGGAGGCGCGCCGAGCGCGGCGCCGAGCAGCGCGCCGAGTCCGGGAATGGTGGTGCTCAGCACGGGTCCGACGGGACTCGAGAGCGTGTTCACCGCGATCGCGGCGGCGATGAGAAAGCCGATCGCCGTACACATTGCGGTTGGGCCGTACTGCGCGGGGGCGATCCAGCCGCGCCATACGGCGATTCGCGCGATGAGCAAGGCGGCAAGTTGTCCGCCGATGACGCCACCGGCCCACAGCCCGGTTTTTCCCAATGCACTACCGACCATCGAACCAAGCGCACCACCGAGCCCGGAGAGCGCGCACGCGGTGATGAACAACTTGATGCGTGTCATGCGCGTGGGGGCTCCGCTAGGACCATGACTCGAAGGTTGCCTCGGGGGAGGCGATGCGCCAGCCCAGCGCTCCACCCCGCGCGTCGACACACCCGCCGTCACATTGGTTGGGCGCTTTCGCCTCTTAGCGCAGGAAATACTCGACTGTTGAGACAACGCGGACGATCTTCGCGATCTGCGACTGCTCGTCGATGCCTGGCACCTGATCGCGCGGCAGGATCTCGAAGATGCCCTGGTTCGCATGACGGATGTCGCCGAGCCGGCTCTTCGAGTCGCGCGCGAACTGGTCGGCCGCTTCGCGCGCGCGCGCCGTTGCTTGCGCGATCATGTCCGGCTTGAGCGCGTTGAGGCCTGAGAACACGAAGGTGGGTCCGCCACCGCCGGGCCCACCCTCACCCCCGGTCGATGAGATCACCACGCCCACCGCCGCGAGCTCGCTCACCTTCTGGCTCGCGGCGAGCACGAGGTCGGGCTTGCTGGATCGCACGAGCATCGTCTGGTGCACGATGAAGCGCGTGGGACGACGGTCGGAGCCGTACTGGTTCGCGTTGGCGTCGTTCACGGAGAATCCGCTCAGCGCCACGGCGCTCGTATCGAGCCCATGGCGGACGAGGAACGCCCGCACGCCTTCGATGCTCGACGCCACCTTCGCGTTCGCGGCCGCAAGATCGTTGTCGCCGGCAACCACCGTGAGCGGCCAGATCGCGAGATCCGCACGCACCTCGCGCTCGGCCACGCCCTTCACGGTGACGTACCTGTCGGCGGCGCGCCCCTGCTCGAATCCGCGGCCGATCAGTAGGCCCGCGAGCGCGATGCCAACGGCGACGATGATCGCGCCTACCGTGCCGCGCTCACCCATGTCCCTTCACCCCTGCCTGTGATCGGGGCGTGTCAGCCGCCTTGCACCGTATCATCGGCGAGCGGTGCTGGCTCTTCTGTCTCCTCGGGCGCGCCCTCCTGCCGGCGCGCGAGACGGTCCAGGCGCTTGTCCTCTTTCTTCTTCTTGCGGTCCAGCTCCTTCTTGCGCTTCTCGAAATCGTAATTGGGTTTCTTTGCCACAGTGTGATGCCTAGCTCCATTTCGTCCAACGGGTGATCCAGCGGTTGGCGTCCTGGGGACGCGTGGCCTGACCAATGATAGCTGTTGCGCTCGGGCGCTGTGCGACACGGCACCGTTCAGCCCACGGAATCGGGGAAGCGCTTCGACAAGAAGTACTGCCGGAAACCCGGCGGAAACCCCTCGAGCGTACCGAACACCGCGTAACCCAGCCGCTCGTAGAACGGACGCGCCTGGTACTCGAAGGTGTCGAGGTAGACACCGATGCACCCCGCGGCAACCGCCTGCGCCTCCGCGGCCGCCATGAGCTGGCGTCCGTAGCCACCTCCTCGGTGGGCGTCGGCGATCCACAGCTTCTCGACGTATGCCCAGCGCCACTTGATGTGGCCCACGAGCCCGCCAACGACTACCCCATGCTCGTCGCGCAGCAAGACGGTGATGTCTTCGCTCGCCGGGTCGCCGATGATGCGCAAGTTGAAGGCGCGAAGGCCCGCGTGGACCGCGTCGATGTCCGCTGCACTTGCCACGGGTTCGACCGAGACCCTGAGGACCGTCACCTGGCCGCTGGATCGAACGACGGGCCCTCGGCGATGATCATGTTCGCGGTCGAGCATGATTGCCGAATTTCTCGCGCCTTGGTGTACTCGGGAGAGTTCCACCACGCCTCCGCGCGCTCCGCCGTTGGAAACTCGAGCATGACGAACCGGTTCGGGGTCCAGGTGCCCTCCAGCACCTTCGTCGTTCCGCCACGGATGACGTAGCGGCCCCCATACCTCGCAATCGACGGTGGGGCGAGCTCCTTGTACGCGTCGTATGTCGCTGGATCGCGGATGGCGATGTCCACTATCACGAAAGCCGGCATCAGCCGACCCGTCCGTCGCGGTCGAGATCAACGCCGGCGTGCTCCTCGAGACGGCCGATGACGTCGCGCAGCAGGGTGCTGAGTCGCTGCACCTCGCTCTCCAGCTGCGCGACTCGCTGCTCCGTTGTCGACGCTCGATCAGCGTGCTGCGAGATCTGGCTCTGCTGGTAAAGATCCCAGAATATTCCCATTGGTTCTGCCTCGCTTTTCTGAGTGACTATTCCGCCAGTTCCTCGAACTCGCGGATGAGCAATTTCGGTGCTGCCGCTCGCCATGCATCCTCGAGCAGCTGTTCGATGACAGCGGGCCGTGCGGCAGCGAGACGCACGAGTACCCAGGGATAGTCGCGGTAGTGGTCGGTGAGGAAGAAGACGTCGGGCTCGGTTGCGATCAGGTGGTCGCGAACGACGAACGACGCATGCAGCGCCATCGTCTCGCCATCCTCCTTCAGCCGCCCAAGCAGCTTGCCGCGCACCTTGATCGCGCGAGTGCCGTACGACGTTCCCTCCACCACGCCTGGCAGCTTGCAGGCGAGCCTCACGACCGCATTGAAGGTGAGCCGTCGTGCTGGCATCAACCTTCCGCCGGCGCAGTGATCTCGCCGAGCCGCCAGGCCTGTTCCGAGGTGGCGATCGTCATCACGATGCGCTCGTCGTCGAGACGGCGGTAGTTCGCCCCCGGAGATCGGTTCACGTCCGTCATGCCGGCAAAGCTACACGAACGGATATGCGGGGGCAGTCGCGCGCCACGGCCTTCGCAATCGCCGCGGAGTCGACCACGCCATGGAATGCGGCGTGAATGTCGTCGAGCATGCGCTCGCGAACCAAGACTCGACCGCCGTTCGCACGCAGCCGCGCCTCCGCGGCCGCGCAGTACGCCGGCACCTCGAGAGAGAGCTTGCCGCTGCCCGTGATGTTGCGCAGCCGGTAGCGCACGGGACCGAGGGCCGCGCACTGCGCGGCGTGCACCTGCTCGTGAACGCGGACGGGAAGCGTGTCGAGCGCGGGCAGGTCGGCCCGGATGACGACCTGCGCCGGACCCCGGAATGGACACTCCGTGTAGGCGAGCACCTCGCCCCGCACGGAACGCCGCGTCGCGAGCGAGCTCGCCGCCCACACCACGGCGATGACCAGCGCGGCGAGGTAGACCTTTCGGACTCGGAGAAGGGGCGCGCCCACGTTCAGGCTGCTGCGCCGAAGCGAATGGTGTCGCGCACTGATGTCATGCCAATGGGAGGACGGGAACGCGCGTGGGACGGACTGCGCCTACATGCTACTTCTGGACTCCGTGGCTGGCGAGTACTCTATGCGCGAGACGGATCGCCCCTCGCATGGAGAGCCCGGACATGCCCGACATCACCCGACGACAGGCCGTGACGGCACTCGGCGCGCTCGCCGCTGGCTCGGTGGCCCTGCCCTCATTGGCGCAGGCGCGCCGATCCGCCGAGGGGCCGCAGCGTGCGGGACGCCTCAAGCACTCCGTCTCGCGATGGTGTTACGCCAAGATCCCACTCGACGCCCTGTGCGTCGCCGCCAAGGCGATGGGGTATCGCTCGATCGAGCTGCTGTCCGAAGCGGAGTGGGCAACCCCGCGGACGTACGGAATGGACTGCGCGATGGCGAACGGCTTCGGCAGCATTGCCGTCGGATTCAATCGCCCGAATCAGCACGACAAGCTCGTGGCCGACGGCGAGCGCATGATTCCGCTCGCGGCCGCGGCGCAGATTCCGAACATCGTCTGCTTCAGTGGAAACCGCGCCGGCATGTCGGACGGCGAAGGGATCGCCAACTGCGTCGCCGGGTTCAAGCGCCTCACGCCACTCGCCGAACGCCACGGCGTCACGCTCTGTCTCGAGCTCCTCAACAGCAAGGTGGACCACAAGGACTACCAGGCCGACCACACTGCGTGGGGCGTCCAGGTCGTGCAGGGCGTGGCGTCGCCGCGGTTCAAGCTGCTGTACGACATCTACCACATGCAGATCATGGACGGCGACGTCATCGCCACGATCCGCGCGAACTTCGCGCACATCGCGCATTTCCACACCGGCGGCGTTCCGGGCCGCAACGAGATCGACGATACGCAGGAGCTCAACTACCGTCGCGTGATGCAGGCGATTGCGGAGCTCGGCTTCACCGGGTACGTGGGGCAGGAATTCGTGCCGAAGCGCGATCCGCTGACCTCGCTCAAGCAAGCCTTCGAGATCTGCGACGTGTGAGTCGGGTGCTGTTTCCAACGAACCTGGAACGAACCTAGCGCGCCCGGTCCGCGGCCTCGATCCGCCGCGCGGCCTCTCGCCAGTCGATCGCCGGCGCGACGTCGTCATCACGGAGCGCCAGGGACGCTCGCGCGCGCCGAATCACCGCGTCGCCATCGGGAACCGCCTCCCCCCACTCGAGCTCCGCCCGCCGGCAGATGCGCTCATGTCGCGCTGGCGCCATCTCGAACGACGTCACGCCGTACCTCACGGACAGGCGATCGAGGCGCGCATGCATCCCTTCGTGCACCAGCGTCGCGGCCACCTGCGCATCGGAGAAGTCCTCGTTCGCCATGAACGTCAACTCCAGCATGCACTCGCGCGCCTCCGCGAGATACGCCCCACGACACGCATAGCGCACCACGATGATGCGCGCGAGGTCGCGCCGGAGGTGCGCCGAACGCCAGGGTTGGAATCGGTCCACCAGCGCGATCACGGCGGTTGCGCGGTCGAACACTCGCTCCGTCGCGATGTCGGGCCTCGTGTTGAGGACGGCAACCTTGATCCCAAGGATCACGCGCTCCTCCGGCACGGGCTCTCCAGCAGCCCGCAGGATCGCGCCTGCCGTGCGATTCAGCCAGTCACGAATCATCGGTCCTCGCGCGCCTTCTGTTGCATTGATGGCAAAGCCGTAGTTTTCCCGGCACCACATACGTACACCCTCCGAGGCCGAAATGACTCGCCGCAAATCTGGTGCACCGTTTCGCGTCGCGCTCCTGGCGCTCGCGATCAGTACCGCATGCTCCGCACCGGCGACACTCGGTCCCGCGACGCCCCCTGCCGCGTCGGCAGGCGTCGTCACCTCCACACGAGGGATGGTCGTGTCGGCCAGTGCCATCGCAAGCGAGGCCGGACGTGATGTGCTCGCCGCGGGGGGCAACGCAGTTGATGCCGCAATTGCAACTGGATTCGCCCTCGCCGTCACCTACCCCGTCGCGGGCAATATTGGGGGCGGCGGCTTCATGGTCATCCGCTTCGCCGACGGACGCACGACGACGTTCGACTTCCGCGAGATGGCACCCGCGGCCGCCACGCCCGAGATGTTCACCGATTCAACCGGCGCCTACTCCTCGACGATACACCACCGCACGCACAAGTCCGTTGGCGTGCCCGGTACCGTCGCTGGATTCGCGCTCGCGCATCAGACGTATGGCAAGGCGGACTGGCGTCGGCTGGTGCAGCCGGCCGTCGCGCTCGCTGGTGACGGATTCACCGTTCCCACCGGACTCGCGCGCTCGCTCGGCAACGCCCTCGGCGGAAGCTTCAAGCCGTATCCGGCGAGCGTCGCGGCGTTCTCCAAGGGCGGCGTTGCGTACGCTCCTGGCGAGATGATTCGGCAACCCGATCTTGCACGCACGCTCGTTCGTGTGCGCGACCTGGGACGCAACGGCTTCTATCGCGGCGAGACGGCACGCCTCGTTGCGGAGGAGATGCGCCGCGCCGGCGGCCTGATCACCGAAGACGACATGTCGCGATATCAGGCAAAGGAGCGCGCGGCCCTGCGCGGCACGTATCGTGGCTACGAGATCATCTCCATGCCTCCGCCGAGCTCCGGCGGCGTCGCCATCATCCAGATGCTGAACATCCTCGAGGGCTTCGACCTCGGGTCCACCGGTCACCACTCGCCGCGCTACGTGCACCTCGTGACCGAAGCGATGCGGCGCGCGTTCCTCGATCGCGCTCGGCACATCGGCGATCCAGATTTCACGGACCTGCCCGTCGAGCGCCTGACGAGCAAGACATACGGGGCCGAGCTCCGCACGACGATTCTCGAGAATCGCGCGTCGCCGTCCGCGCCGATGCAGGTCAACGAGCGCGCCGAGAGCGAGGAAACGACGCACTATTCGGTCGTGGACGCGAGCGGGATGGCCGTGTCCGTCACGTATACGCTCGAGGCGGGCTACGGACTTGGCGCCGTGGTGCCCGGCGCCGGCTTCCTGCTCAACAACGAAATGGGCGACTTCAACGGCAAGCCCGGCGTGACCGACTCCACTGGCCTCATCGGCACGGCGCCGAACATCGCCCGGCCCGGCAAGCGCATGCTGTCGAGCATGACGCCGACGATCGTCGCGAAGGACGGCCGGCTGTTCGCGGTGGTCGGGAGTCCGGGCGGGCGCACGATCATCAATACCGTGCTTCAGGTGGTGCTCAACCAGATCGACTTCGGGCTCAGCATCGATCAGGCGGTCGCCGCCCCGCGGTTTCATCACCAGTGGCTGCCGGATCGCATCTCCGGCGAGCGAGACGCACTTTCCCCGGAGACTGTCGCCGCGCTCGAGGCGATGGGGTACCGCAACATCCGGCTCGCGGGAACCCAGGGTACGGCGCATTCGATCCAGGTTGACCTCGCGACGGGTCGTCGCGTCGGCGCTCCGGATCGGCGCGACGCCGATGCAGGCGCCGCAGGGCACTGAGCGCGGCGGCTACAGCTCGGCGTCGCCGCGGTAGATCTTCTTGAGGATCGAGATCTGTCCCGTGTGATACGCGTCGTGCTGCGCA
>JBKJMP010000508.1:0-2564 GCA_046596395.1 Gemmatimonadaceae bacterium | reverse complement strand
GCCGGAGACGCCCGGGGCACCGGCGAGTTCTTTGCCGGCGGACGGGTGCGACCTGCCGTGGGCTGCCGGGTGCACGTCGCACGCCCCGTGCGGACCGTCGGCGACGATCGGCATTGCCCTCCTCCCTCAGGAAGGCACCAGACCGGCAGGTGGCGTCGTCAGCGCGATTCGACGCATGCCCCATTCTCCGAGTATCGCCCCCGAGCTCCCTCCTCCACGAGTCTGAGCGCTCCCGTCGCCCACATCGACGGGACGCAGCTGGCGTAGGCGCGTTGCGCCTCGCCCGAAGGTCCATTGCGGCGAGCGTCCTCTCGCACGCCGCGCGGGCCGACATCTCCTGGAGGCACATGCATTCCCGTTCTCACACGATCCGCGCACCGCGCGGCTCGGCAGATCGCGCGGCCTACGGGGTCGCTCTCTCTGCCGTACTCGCGATGACGCCCGTCTCGTTGCGCGCGCAGAGCGCGCCGAGCCTTGCGCTCGACACACTCGTCGCGCGCGCGCTGGCGACGAGTCCCAGACTTCAGGCGGCGCAGTCGCGGACCGCCGCTGCCCGCGCACGCGTTGCGCCAGCCGGCCTGTGGCCCGAGCCGATGCTCATGGCCGGCGTGCAGAACTTCCCGCTCACGAGCCCGAATTTTCGCGATGACATGACGATGAAGATGCTCGGCGTCACCCAGAGCATCCCGCTCTGGGGGAAGCCCGCGCTGGCGCGCGCGATCGCGCAACGCGATGCAGACGTGGCCGAGCTCGCGGTGTCTGCCACGGTACTCGAGGTTCGACGCGATGTGCGGCTCGCCGCCTACGATGTCGCATACGTCGACCGCGCGCTCGAGGTGCTCGAACGAAACCGGGTGCTCCTGATCGAGCTCATTCGTGGAGCGGAGTCCCGCTTCGGTGTCGGCGCGGGAGGCGGTGCCGGGTCGTCCGGGCTCGCCGAGATCATGCGGGCTCGCGCCGACGCCGCGCGTCTCGCTGATCAGGCGTCCGCGCTCCACGAGGAACGGCGAACCGCCCTCGCGCGTCTCAACGCCCTGCTCGGCCGGCCGAGCGATGCACCGGCCTCACTCGCCATACCGGACGGCACCGAGCGCGCCGCTGTCGCCTCCATGGCTGCCGATGTCCGCTTCGAATCAGCTAGCCTGGGCAGCAGGGCGTCTGGATCCCCCATTCCCTCGGTGGATTCATTGCAGCGCATCGCGTTGCGGGCGAGCCCCGAGCTACGGATGCGCATGGCCATGACCGATGCGCAGTCCTCGCGCGTCGCGCTGGCGCATCGCGAACGGCGTCCGGATATCGAGGCCACGATTCAGTACGGCCAGCGCGACCGCTATCCCGACATGATCACGGCTCTCATCGCGGTCCCCCTGCCGCTTCGTCGCCGCGAGCGCCACGACCAGCATGTCGCGGAGACGAGCGCTGAGCTCTCGGCGCTCGAAGCGGATCGGCGGGAGGCCGTCCGTCGGCTCAATGTGGAGGTGGCGCGGTTGCACTCCGCTGTGGAAAGGAGCCGTACGCAACTCGCGCTGTCGAGGACCGCGATGCTTCCGCAGGCGCGACTCGCGGTGGATGCCGCGCGCGTGAGCTTCCAGGCTGGCGGCGGTGGCTTGCAGGCCGTGCTGGAGGCGCAGATGCTGATGTTCAACGCGGAGATCACCTGGCATCGCGCAATGGCGGACTTCGCGCGCGCGATCGCGGAGCTGGAACAGGTCGTCGGGGCCGAGGTGATCAATGACTGACCGGCAGCGGCGTATCGGAATGATCGGCGCGGTTTTCGTGGTGGCAATTGTTGGCGGATTCTGGATCTGGTCGTCGTCACGCCAGAACCGCGCGGCCGTGAATCCGCCGGTGGCAATGTCCGGGATGCCGGGAATGGCCGACATGCCGGGCATGAACATGGGGGGCGACGGATCCGTGCAGGTCTCGTCGGACCAGGTTCGACAGTTCGGCATCACCTTCGGGACCGTGGACGAGCGCATGCTCGCCGCGAACCTGCGCACCACCGGCACGGTGACGACTGCGGAGACCGGTATCGTGCGAGTCACGCCGAAGGTGGGCGGCTACGCGGAACGGCTGTACGTCAATTTCACCGGCGCCTCGGTTCGCCGTGGCCAGCCGCTGCTCGAGCTCTACTCGCCCGAGATTCTCGCAGCGCAGGAGGATCTGCTGCTTGCTCGGCGCGCCGATCGGTTGGTCGGGGAGAACTCCATCCCGGGAATGCCCGCAGCGTCGAACGACCTGCTGGCGTCCGCGCGGCGGCGGCTGCGGCTTCTCGACGTGTCGGATGCACAGATCGACAACGTGCTGCGAAACGAACGAGTGCGGCGGACGGTGACGATCGTCGCGCCCGCGTCGGGTGTGGTGGTGGAGAAGATGGTCGTCGAAGGACAGTCGGTCAGTGCGGGGATGTCTCTCTATACCATTGCCGATCTCTCGCGGGTATGGGTGGATGTGGAAGTACGGGAAGCCGACGCTGGCGCGATCCGCACGGGACTCGGCGTCGATGTGGAGCTTGCCGCTCTCCCGGGGCGGCCATTCAAGGGCCGCGTGGAGTTCATCCAGCC
>JBKJMP010000501.1:0-2723 GCA_046596395.1 Gemmatimonadaceae bacterium | reverse complement strand
GAGGAAGGCGACGAGCTGATGGACGTGCAGATCACGAGCGGCACGAACGACATTGTGCTCGCCACGCGCCACGGGCTCTCGATTCGCTTCCACGAGCAGGACGTCCGCGAGATGGGCCGCGACACCACCGGCGTGAAGTGCATCGAGCTCGGACCGCGCGATGAGGTCATCGGCATGGTGGTGATCAAGCGCGAGGCCACGCTGCTGGTGGTGGCCGAGCGGGGCATCGGCAAGTGCTCACCGATCGACGACTATCGCGTCCAGCGCCGTGGCGGCAAGGGCATCATCACCATCCATCGCACGGAGAAGACAGGCGACGCCGTGTCGATCATGGAGGTGCTGCCGGAAGACGAGCTGATGCTGATGACCAAGCAGGGCATGCTGATCCGCATGCCGGTGAAGGGCATCCGCGTGGCGGGCCGCAACACGCAGGGCGTGAAGCTCGTGAACCTCGACCCGAACGACCTGGTGATGGCCGTTGCGCGCGTGGTGCCGGAGGAAGAGGGGGAGGGCGACGTCGATGGCACGGGGGAGCCCGAGCCGATCGGGGCGGACGGAGAGACCGAATAACAGCAGGGAACAGGGAACAGGTCACAGGGAACAATGAACAGGAAACCGGGGACTCTGTTCCCTGTTCCCTGTTCCCCCCTCAGAGGCTACTTTAGCGGACCCCGTACCCCCGCTGAATCGCCCATTTGAACTGGCCTGCCGACCAGGAGGAATCCCTCCTCACCACCACGCTGATCGGGACGACGCTCGAGCTCCCAACCTCGACGCCAGAGCTCGTGGAAGCCCTGCGCCACGATCGCGAGGTCCTCGTTCGTGAGGCGCTCCTCTGGCAGCGCTGGGTACGCTACTCCGCGCTCGCCGCCGTCATGGCCCTCGCCCTTGCCTTCGGCTCCGGCACGCGCGTCGACACGTTCATCCCCATCGGGGTTACGGGCCTCGCCTACATCCTGACCGTCGCCATCAGCGCGCAACTCATCAAGCGCTCTGAAATCATCCACGAGCACCGCATGCCCGCGCTGCTCGTCACGGCCGACATCACCGCGTTGGGGATGATCGTCTGGCTCAGCAGCCCCCCCGCCGTAACCGGGCGCATCCTCCTCGGCGCCACGCTCGTGGTGCAGCTCGCCGTGTTCTACTTCGGCCGCCGGTTGGGGACCTACGCCGCACTGCTCGCCGCGCTCGGATACCTCCTCAGTACGCGCGTCGCGCCCACCCTCGGCCTCCTCCCCGATCCGCCGCTCTCGAACACCCTCTACACCCTCGGCGTCTTCGGGTTGGTGAGCGGCGTGCTGATCGTGGCGTACGGAAACTTTCGCGCGCGCATGAACCGGCTGCGCCTCTTCTGCAAGCTCGTTGAGGAAGGCGACCTGACCCCCTCGTTCGCGCTCGGCGTGGACAAGCGGCCGGATGACCTCACCCTCCTCGCGCGCAGCTTCGAGGCGATGCGTTCGCGACTCGCCGAACAGATCGGGACGGATCCGCTTACGGGATGCCTGAACCGCCGCGCGCTCGAGACGCGGCTGCGCGCGGAGTGGCGGCAGGCCAAGCGGCGTAGCTCTACGGTCGCGGTGCTCGCGATTGACCTCGATTACTTCAAGGAAATCAACGACACGCGGGGGCATCCCTTCGGCGACATCGTGCTCCAGGAAGTAGCGGGCATCATGAAGGCCACCGCTCGCGACACCGACGCGGTGGCGCGCATTGGCGGCGACGAGTTCGTGATCGTCCTGCCAGACACCGGGTGGCAAGGCGCGCTCACTTTCGCCGAGCGGATGCGACGCAAGGTGGACGAATTCGAGTTCGGCGCGGGCAGCGCGCCCATGCGCATCACGATCTCCGTCGGCGTCGCGCTCGCGCGTGGCACCGACCCCGTCTCTCCCGAGATGCTGTTACAGGAAGCCGACCGATCGCTGTACAAGGCGAAGAGCGGTGGCCGCAATCGAATCTTTGCCTGACCGGAGCCTGGTGACCACACTCGTTACGCTCGACGATCTCGAAGCTGCCGCTCGTCGCATCGCCGCCGTTGCGGTGCGCACCCCGCTCCTCCCGTGCGATGCCGCGTCGGAGCGCATCGGTGGCGACGTCTGGATCAAGCCCGAGATGCTGCAGCGCGGCGGCGCATTCAAGTTCCGCGGCGCGTACAACTTCCTCGCGCAGCTCACCCCTGACGAGCGGGCGCGCGGCGTCGTCGCTCCGTCGTCGGGCAATCACGCGCAGGCGGTCGCACTCGCCGCCCGCCTGTTCGGCTGCCGCGCCGTCGTGGTGATGCCCACCACCGTGACCTCGGCCAAGAGCGACGGTGCGGTGCGACTCGGCGCGCGCGTCGAGCTGGCCGGCACGACCACCCAGGACCGGTACGAGCGCGCCGTCGAGCTGATGAATGCGGAAGGGCTGACGATGGTGCCGCCATACGACCATGCATGGATCATCGCCGGCCAGGGAACCGCGGGACTCGAGATCACGAACGACATGGCGGACGTCGACACGGTGCTCGTGCCCGTTGGCGGCGGCGGACTCAGCGCTGGGGTATCCGCGGCGATCAAGCTCCGCGCGCCCGGTGCGCACGTGATCGGCGTCGAGCCGGCGAACGCGCCCAAGCTCTCGAAGGCGCGCGAGGCAGGACGTCCAGTTCGCATCGCATCGACGAGCGGTCTGGCCGATGGCTTGCTTGCTGTACAGGTGGGAACCCTCACCTTCGCGCACCACGAGGCCTA